>JAUPKO010000797.1 GCA_030837395.1 Actinomycetota bacterium
CTGCCGCGTACACGCAGGACGAGCAGCGCGCACGGCGGCGGCAGTGCCTCTCGGTGGTCTACGGCCAGTCCTTCGACCTGGCCACCGAAATCGCCGTGATCTGTGCTCCGCTGGCCGTCCGCGTGGCCGCGACCCCTAACCCCAAGGTGCTCGCCGCCGACGTCGAGGTGGTCGTGGCCGCCGCGCACGAGGCGGTCGGCGTCGTGGTCGGTCTGCTGGCCGAGGCCGAGGGTGGACGCCACGCGGGGGACATCGCCAAGCGGCCTCCGTTGCCCGAGGTGACCGAGGCCCACCTCGTCGGCGGTGTCTGGTTGTCACGGCTGACCAGCCTGGCCGAGCCGTTCGACGGCCCGCTGTCGTCCCTGCTGGGTCGCTCGATCCCGCCCGGTGATGACGCCCTGCGCGGTCATCGCAGCGTCTCCGAGCGACTGGAGGACGCGCTACGGGTACTCGACAGAGCAGCCCTCACACTGGCCCGCAAGCTCACCCGCATCGAGACCGAGGGGCCTAAGTTCGCCGCCGCCAAGGCCCGGCTCGACCGCAAGAACGAAGCCACACGGGCGCAGAACCGGGCACGTGAGGCCCGCGCCGCACTCGCCGACATGGGAAGTAGCACGAGATGACCACCATCGAAAACGCGCAGCTACCGGTCTACTTCGATCCGCCGCTGGTCGATCCGTCGCCGCACGGGCTGTACGCGGCGACGAGCTGGACCGAGGAGACCGGGCCGACCCGCTGGCTGGCCGAGGGTATCCAGATCAGGCCCACGGGTAACTACGGCGGGGCCGACGCGTTCGGGGTCTGGCTGGCCGACTGGTGCTCACCACCCGGCAGCGACGAGGGCGACCTCAAGACCGGCAGCCGACCCGAGATCGGCGACCCGTTCCTACCCATAACCGTCTGGGCCTACGACGAGTGCGACCTGACCGCTGCCAGCCGGACCGAGGTGCGGGTGCGGGCTGCGCAGATTCTGCAGCTGGAGGAACAGACCACCGTCGAGCGGGAGTTCGCCGCCCGGCTGCTTGCCGACATCGCCGCCGAGGGCATCGCCGTCCCGGCCATGGGCGAGCTGTCCGACGCCGTGGGGTATCTGGAAGGCGAGCTGGCCAAGACGAACACGGTCGGCCAGATTCACGCCAGCGCGGCCCTGGCCAGCGCGGGCGGGCCGCTCCTGTTCATGCCCTCGCCTCCGCAGTTCAAGACGATGCTTGGGCACCGGATGGTGTTCGGCGGCGGCTACGTCGAGGGCCTCGGGCCGACCCTGGTCGCGACCTCGGCTGTGTTCGGCTGGCGCGACGCCGTGCAGGTCCGCGAAACCCTCGACGCGCAGCGCGACACCTTCGCCGCGATTGCGGAGCGTTCGGTGGTCGTGGGTGTCGAGAAGGCGGTCGCTGCGGTGACGGTCGCCGAGGACAGCGCGTGACCGGCGGCGGCAGCGCCGCGACAGGGCGTAGTCACCCGGTGACTACGCTCCGCCCGCCGCGTGACACCAGTGAGCACGATGGACCTGGCGGGCGGCGCGGTGCGGAAGTTCCCCGCAGCACTTCCCGGCACCCCGCCCGCCAGATAGACGAGAGGCACTGAATTGACGACACTCACCACCACGCAGCGTGAACGCCTGGCCGTCGCGGTACATGAGGCCGGGCACGCCGTGATCGGGGCATTGCACGGGGCGACGGTCTCGGGGCTGCGGGTGCTCTCGGTCGTGGACAGTGAGGGCCGGAACGGGTTCTGCTCGTACAAGCCGTTCAGCGGCCCGGTGGGCGCGTACTGGGGCCGCATCCTGGCCGCCGGTCCCATGGCCGAGGCGGTGTTCCGGTACGGCCCCCAGTTCAACAGCGGGCAGCTCGCGGCGCTGCTCGACGCCCGGCACACTGACCGCGACGAGCTGGCCCGGTTGGCGTTCAGCCACGGCGGAATGACGGTGCCGAGCACAGAGGTGCTTCCCCTGCTGACCCGATGCTGGTCGTCGGTCGCCGAGCTGGCCACCCGCCTCTATACCCACGGCTCGGCTACTCACCGGGACGTGCTCGACGCGCTCGGCGTACCCGGTACGTCGGTCCAGCAGCATCACGCGGCGGCCATCCGGTCGGGTGCCGTGCCGGGCAGCTTCACCGTCCGCACCGGATGAGACGACAGGAGACGACGTGGCCGCAGAGCCGACGCCCGAGGAGATCGAGGCCCTGATCCTGGCCGCTATAGAGGAGAGCGGTGAGGATGAGCTGGTGCGCTGGTCGCCGATACGCAACGCGATCCCCGGCGACTTCTGGGCTGTGGAACGGGCCGCCGAGCGGCTGCGCTGCCGGGGCGAGGTCGGGGCCATGAAGATCGCAGGTACGCCGTACGTGTGGCGGGGCGACGATGCCGACCGCCACATTGCGCGCAAATACGACGGCAACCCTCCGGTGCGGATCATCGCCTGATCGAACGTCAGCATTCATGCCGCCGGTCGTGGGCGCAGGCGGCGGGGGTCAGCCCTGCCAGCCACCACCACAGCCGCCGGGCGGCGCCAAGGTGGGCATGACGCCGCTGCCAGCGATGATGCACCGCATAGGCTGCCACGCGACGTAGCCGACCCTGTACATGTTCCAGCGGGTGCCGTCCGGGTAGGAGATTCCCTCGCAGAACGCCAACGTGTCGGCGATATGGGAGCCTCCGGGGCACCAGCCGAGAAGCGGGATCGGGACGTATGGATCGTAGGGAGTGTCAGCGGCGGCGGGTGCAGCTAAGGCGATTGCAGCCGTGAACGCGCATAGGGCCACAACGCTCGTTGCTGCCCTAGTGACTCGTCTGGCACGACCAACATTCATGTGAATCACCCC
>JAUPKO010000798.1 GCA_030837395.1 Actinomycetota bacterium
CTGCTGTGAGTACCGGTGGCACCCTCGACGCCAACTGGAACCCCAACCCTAACGGCCCCGTGTACGCTCTGGCGGTTTTCGAATCCACCGTGTACGTCGGCGGGACGTTCAGCGGCATCGGGGGCGGCACACGCTTCCGGCTGGCGGCGCTCGGCACCAACGGTACCCTCTTGAGTTGGAACCCCAACCCCAACGGCACCGTGCGCGCCTTGGCCGTATCCGGGTCCATGGTCTACGCCGGCGGTAACTTCACCACCATGGGCGCCGGCATCACACGCGCTTACGCGGCAGCCATCGGCACCGACGGCACCCTGGCTGCCTGGAACCCCAACGCCAACAACGTCGTGAACTCGGTGGCGGTTTCCGGATCCACCGTGTACGTCGGCGGCGGCTTCACCACCATCGGCGGCACCGCACGCAATTACGCGGTGGCTATCGGCACCGATGGCACCCTCGACACCAACTGGAACCCCAACGCCGACAGCACCGTGAATTCGGTGGCGGTATCCGGGTCCATGGTGTACGCCGGCGGCAGTTTCACCACCATCGGCGGCACCACACGCAACCGGCTGGCAGCCATCGGCACCGACGGAACCCTGGCCGGCTGGAACCCCAACGCTAACGGCGCCAGCGTGTACGCGGTGGTGGTATCCGGGTCCACCGTCTACGTCGGGGGCGACTTCACCACCATCGGGGGCGGTTCACGTTACCGGCTGGCCGCCATCGACACCAACGGCACCGTGGCCGCCTGGGCGCCCCCCGTCAGCAGCCCCGTGTTCGCGTTGGCGGTATCTGGATCCACCTTGTACATCGGCGGGCAGTTCATCAACGTCGGGGCCACACGGAACCGGCTGGCAGCCTTCAACACCGCCGACGGCACTCTCACCAGCTGGAACCCCAACGCCAACTGGTTCGTGAACTCGTTGGCGGTCTCCGGTTCCACCGTGTACGTCGGCGGGGAGTTCACCACCATCGGGGCCACCACTCGAAACCGGTTGGCCGCCATCGGCACCGACGGCACCCTCGACGCCACCTGGAACCCCAATGCGAACGGCAACGTGTACTCGGTGGCGGTCTCCGGGTCCGCGGTGTACGCGGGCGGGGACTTCACCACCATCGGGGGCACCGCCCGCAACCGGCTGGCAGCCATCGGCACGAACGGCACGCTCGACGCCACCTGGAACCCCAACGCCAACGGCACCGTGCGCTACCTTGGGATCTCCGGGACGAGGGTGTACGCCGGCGGGGCCTTCACCACTCTTGTCGGGGCGGTTAACGGGGCCACGGCCAACGGGGCCACCTATGTCCGGTACTTCTCCGGGCTGTCCGGGTCGACGTTGCCCGGGTCTCCCACCGGTGTGACGGCGACGCGGGCCAATGGCGGCGCGACCGTTTCTTGGATCGCCCCCACCGACGTCGGCAGCGGCATCATCGGCTACAAGATCGAGTCCGCACCCGGGCCCGGGTACGACTCCTGGACGGTCAACACCGCCGACACCGGCAGCACCGCCACGAGCGGGTCCATCACCGGGCTGGCCAACGGCACCGATTACCGGGTGCGAGTCACGGCCCTGTCGGCCGGGGGTGCCGGAGGCACCTCCCTGCCGTCGCAGTGGTTCACCCCCGGGGTCCCCTCAGCCCGCCCGGACGCGCCCACCGGCCTGGCCGGCACACCGGGCAACGCTCAGCTCAGATCGTCGCCACCTGGACCGCACCCGTCGCCATCGGTGCCGGTGCCACCTACATCAACCGCTACCGAACCTTCGCCCTGGTCAACGGCACCACCCCGGAGCGCGTCTGCCAGACCACCGGCACCTCCCCAGCCTCCCCTGCCGGTACCACCTGCACCCTGACCAACCTCACTAACGGCACCGCGTACACCCTCGTTACCCGCAGTTTCAACAACCTCAACCTCTACTCCGACCTCACCAGCCCGGTCGGTCCCTACACCCCGGTCAGCTGACCCTGGCGGCCCGCAGGATCGTGGGGATGCAGCAAGGCCTGGTTGCGGAGCGGCTGCCGTTCGGCACGCGTGGTGCCGTCGTTGCGCGGTTGGGTGCACGCGACAAGTTGGCTAGGGAATTGCGGTGTCCGGCGGATGGCACCGATGCGGCCGTGGTGCGGGCGGCGTGGGATCGGTGGGGTGAGCAGACGCCGAACCAGATGCGTGGTCCGTTCGGTTTCGCTGTCACCGATGCGCGTTCGGTGTGGCTGGTCCGCGACCCCCTCGGTGAGGTGCCGCTCTACTTCAGTCGCGTGCCTGGCGGGGTGGTGGTGGGCAGCGATGTCGCGTCGGTGTTGGCCGATCCTGAGGTGTCGGACGAGGTGGACATGGACGCGGTCGCGTTGCGCCTGGCGCGATGCTTCCGGGAGTGTGCCCGCCGGACGGACTTTCGGGCGGTGTCGAAGGTGGCGCCCGGGACGATGGTGCGCATCGAGGCGGATGGGACGCGTGAGTTCCGATATTGGCGGCCGGAGACCATCGGGACGAATTCGCGGTTGCGCTTCGAGGATGCCGTCGATCAGGCGCAGGAACTGCTTCGCACCGCGGTGCAGGACCGGTTGCACGTTGACCGCACGGCGGTGCATCTCAGTGGTGGGTTGGATTCCGGGGTGGTCGCCGCACTGGCAGCCGAGCAGTTGCGCGACTGCGGTGGTGTGGCGCCGCCGGCGACGACGTGGTCGCCCGCGCCGTCCGATGCCGGGTATGGCGATCCCGACCGTGACGAGCGGCACCTGGTCGCCACATTGGGAACCGCCCTCGGCCTGGAACCGATCTACGCTGAGACCCCGCGCGTGTTGGCTGCGGTGTCGCGGCCTGCTTACCTGCTCGACGATCCACCCGCCGCATGGCTGGTCGAGCAGACCCACGCCGAGGTGCTCTCTGCCGCGGGCGTGTCCACGGTGTTGACCGGTTGGGGTGGCGACGAGGCGTTGAGTATGCACAGTCGGCTGGTGCCGGGGGAGTTGCTGCGCGGGGCGAAGCCGGGTTTGGCGTGGCGAGCCACGCAGGCCCCGCCGGGCGTCACCCGGACGCTGCGCGGCCGGGCACGGTACTTGGCGTCGGCGACGTGCCGAAGCGCCGGTGTGGGCGTCGCCACGGTTGATGGTGTCGGGTCGGCGGCGGATGTGGCGTGGCGGCGGTACTCACCGGAAATCGCCGATGCTCGCCTCGACCAACAGCGCCAATGGAATGCGGGCACGAGCACTCGCGAACTCATGCTCAACCGGTTGCAGTTGGGGCACCTGGCGGCGCGCAACGAAGCCTGGGCCCACGGTGGGCACCCGATCGGTCTGGCCTATCTGCACCCGCTGCAGGACCGGGCGGTGGTCGAGTTCGCCTTGACCCTGCCGCCGCAGTTCTTCACGTATGCCGGGACGCATCGGCGCATCTTCCGCGCGATCGCAGCCGGACTACTGCCGGCCGCGGTCGTGGCTGCGCCGAAAGTGGTCGGCAGCGACCCGGCACGCACACAACTGACCCGCCAAGCCGTCGTCACGCGGCTGCCGCTGCTGCGTCAGGCCGGCGAGCACGTCGGCTGGCCCCCAGCCCTCCTCGACGCCTGGCTGGGCAGCCTCGAACGGGTCTGGTACACGCCGAGGACCACCTCATGAGTCAGTCCTCGCCCAGAATGGGAGCTGTGATGGTGCCTCGCATTGCACTGCTGGCGGGATCAGGTGTCATCGTCCTGCTTGCCGTGGCAGGGTGCGCCAGCCAATCCGCACCACCAACCGCCCCCGCGTCGATGACCACAGCCGTCGCGTCGTCAGCACCCCACCCGGCGACCTCGTCGGGGGACGCCGCCGAATCGACAATGCCTCCGCCATCCTCGACAACGGCACATGGGGGCACCACCGGCGCAGTTCCCACCGCGTCGTCCACGTCGGCCCCGGCGACGAGTACTCCCGAACCGCTAGCAACGGCCGGACCGTCAGCGCCATCGTCGACGACGGCTGCCGCCCCACCAACGAACGCCCCGGCCACGACCACACCCGCAGCGACTGCCCCGATCGTCCTGCCCGCATCGGACCTGCCGACACCAGCGGCGACGCTGCCCAACGCCCAGGCCCCGGCTGCCAGCGCCGGAGTTGCCACCGCCGACCCCGTCGCGCTGCCGCAATACGTGCCGCCTGACATCAGCCAGTCCGGCATCGCCATCTCTGTTGCCGGCACCCGCTACACCCCTGGTCAGACCATCGCCACCAGTTCCCAGGCCGCCCCCGAACTCACCGGCTTCACCTCCTACCTACTTCTGGCCGGGCAACACGGCACCATCACTCCGGTGGCCACCGGCACCGTTGGCCCGGCCGGACGTTTCACCCTCAGTTTCCGGCCAGACCGCCCTTGCAAGCTGATCAGCGCCGTCGCCCAAGCCGGCATCACCCCCACCGACAGTTTCAACCTCGACAATGTCATTGCACGGTCGTCGGTCGTCACCATCAATACCGACTGAGTTGAGGGCCCCTGCACGAAACCCGGCCTGACCAGCCTGAACGCTGGTCACAGCGGGCCGTGGCGTCGGCGTCAGGTCAACGGCGTCGGCTTCCGCCGCCTGTTGGGCAACCGGTCAAGCCCGATCAGCCGTGGCGACGATCAGGCCGATGATGATCACGCTGATCACGTGTGAAGGTCCGGCCCGTCACGGTGCGGGGTGTAGTCCACTTGGCTGGCGCGGAGGTGGACACGTGGGCCGAAGTCCGGTGCGGTGGCCGTCCGTCGCGTTACGTCACCGGCTACCGCACCGCGAGTCACCACCGGGCGAGCACATGACGACGTACCGACTGGGGATCAGTAGACACCAGATCGGTGGCCGAGCGTGATCGCGAGATTACCAAGTCAGCGTCGCGGACCTCGACCAGGACGCGGTAGTCACCGCTGCGGTACCGCCAGTAGCCGGCCAGATCCCCGGTGGGGTCCTTGCCGCGTGAGCGTGGGCCGTCGAGGTCGCACACGTCGTCGAGATGGGCCTTGACGCGGCGTGCCACCTGTCGATCGAGTGTGCGTGCCGCCTTGTTGAACTGGGGTGAGGTCTCAAGCGCCCAGCGACTCACACGTCCAACTCATCCCACAGTTGGTCGGCAGGCCGGGTCTTCTTGCCGGAGGCCTCCCACTCCCGGACCGCCTCGTCGGCCCAGTACAACTCCTCAAGCTCGTCCAGGTGCGCCACGATTACCTGGCGCACATAGAAGGTCTTGGAACGGCCGGTGCGCGCGGCAAGGGCACTCAGGCGTGCTTCTTCATCGGCCGTCAGCCGGAGCGAGAGCGCCATCAGATCACCTCCTGCGATACACGCAACTTACCGCGGCGCGAGCGCATCTCCAACAAGACGACCGCGCTGCTCGGAGAGTGAACCCGCCCCGGGCGCCGCCGAGGTGTGAAGCGGGCTGGCACCCACCCGAAGGGGTGCGGCTTGCCTGGATCTCAGAGCCGCGTGTCGGAATCGAACCGACGACCGTCCGCTTACAAGACGGA
>JAUPKO010000799.1 GCA_030837395.1 Actinomycetota bacterium
GTGCCGGGCCGCCGACGCCGACGCCGACCTAACCCCGGGCAGCACGCTGGCCCTGCTGGCGGCGCTGGCCCCCGATATCGACCCCACCACCCACCCGGGTGATCTCTCCGAGGGGCAACGGCTCAGCCTGGTGCTTGCCGTGGTGCTCTCGGCCCGACCGCCGGTGCTGCTGCTGGACGAACCCACCCGGGGCCTGGACTACGGCTCCAAGGCGCGGTTGGTGCACATCCTGCGCGACCTCGCCGCCGACGGCACCGCGGTGATCATGGCCACCCACGATGTCGAGCTCGTGGCGGACGTGGCCGACCGGGTGGCGATCCTGGCCGACGGCCAGATCGTCGCCGACGGACCCACCCGCGAGATTGTCACCGCCTCGCCCATCTTCGCCCCGCAGGTGGCCAAGATCATGGCGCCGGACGCTTGGCTGACCGTCGATTCGGTGGCCCACGCCATGGCGGTAGCCGGGTGAGCACGGCCGACCTGACCGTCAGTTGGACGCCGAGCCGGCCCGGCGCCCTGCACCGGCGCTCTGCCCTGGTGCTCGCCGCGGTCTCAGCGGTCGGGGTGATCGCCTTCTTCTGGCCGTTCCTGGCTGAACCCGGCAGCGCGATCCTCGGCCACAGCCGGGACGCGCCGTGGCTGTTCGCCCTGATCCTGCCGCTGCTGCTGGCGCTGGTCCTGGCCGAACTGGCCGAGGGTGGCTTGGATTCCCGGGGCATCGCGATGCTGGGGGTGCTCTCGGCGGTCGCGGCGGTCCTGCGGCCGTTCGGGGCGGGCACCGTCGGCTTCGAACCCATCTGGGTGGTGATCATCCTCGGTGGCAGGGCGTTGGGACCGGGCTTCGGCTTCGTGCTCGGCAACGTGTCACTGTTCGCCTCAGCGATGCTGACCGGCGGCGTGGGTCCGTGGTTGCCGTTCCAGATGATCGCGGCCGGCTGGATCGGCTTCGGGGCGGGGCTGTTGCCGTCGGTGCGCCCACGTATCGAACCGGTGCTGCTGATGGTCTACGGCGCGGTGGTGTCCGTGGGCTACGGCTTCCTGCTCAATCTGTGGTTCTGGCCGTGGCTGGCGCCGTCCAACTCCGCTGTGGCCTTCGTACCCGGGGCGTCCGTGGCCGAGAACCTGCACCACTGGCTGCTGTTCAACCTGGCCACCTCGCTGGGGTACGACCTGCCGCGGGCGATCGTCGTCGGCGGGCTGCTCCTGCTCACTGCCCGCCCCGTGCTGGGGGCCCTGCGGCGCGCGACGCGCAAGGCCGCGTTCGACCAGCCCATCGTCTTCGAGGAGGCGCCGGCATGAAGGTGGTGGTGCTCGGGACCGCGGCAGCCGATGGCATCCCACAGCCGTTCTGCACTTGCGACACCTGTACCGAGGCCCGTCGGACCGGCGAGGTGCGCTGCCCCGGCGGCGTGCTGATCGACGGCGAGTTGCTCATCGACGCACCTCCCGGGTTGGGGGCCGCCGTCGCTCGGGCGGGTGTGGACCTGACCGGTGTGCGCACCATGGCGATCAGCCACGCGCACAGCGATCACTGGGACCCGGCGATTCTGCTGCACCGGTCCTGGCAGACTCCTGAGCGGCCGCTGCGGATCATCGCACCGGCCGCCGTCCTAGACATCGCCCGGCAGTGGCTCGCCCCGCACAGCCCGGTCGAACTCGTCACCGCCCAGCCCGGGGCCGGGATCAACCTGGAGAACCACTTCGTGCGGGTGTTGCCCGCCACCCACGGCCGCACCGCCCATGGGCGGACGCCGGACCCCTGGGCCGCCGAGGCAGTGCTCTTCGAAGTGTTGTCCGATGATGCCGCGCTGTTCTACGGCGCGGACACCGGACTGCCCGATCATGTGCTGCTGGCCGCAGTGGCCGAGGCGCAATACGACGTGGCCCTGCTCGAACTCACCTTCGGCCGTACCGGGCCCACCACCCCGGGCCACCTCGATCACACGACCTTCCCGGCCACCCTGGACGCCTTCCGCGAGGTGGGGGCGATCGGCCCGGACACCGACGTCGTGGCGATCCACCTGGGCCACCACAACCCGCCCGCCATCGCACTTGAAGCCGCGCTGACCGGCTGGGGTGCGCGGACGGTTCCCGACGGCACACACCTGGATTACCGGGGCGAGCAATCAGCACCGCCCCGACGACCGCGCCGACCCCGCACAGTGCTGGTGACCGGCGGGGTGCGGTCGGGCAAGTCGGCGTACGCCGAGGCGCAGGCAGCCGCGGACGGCGAGCCAGTCACCTACCTCGCCACCGGTTGGACCGCAGGCGAGGACGCCGAGTGGAACCGACGCATAGCCGACCACGCTGCGCGTCGGCCCGCCCACTGGCACACCGTCGAGACCACCGACCCCGCAGCGGCCTTGGCCAACGTCGAAGCCGGCACCGTCGTCATCGACTGCCTCGCCGTATGGCTCACCCGCCTGCTGGACGACGCGCACGCGTGGGAGGACGCAGGGCTGGCGCAGGCAACGGTGGCCGCGGCCACCGACGCGTTGACAACCGCGCTGGCCCGATGCCGGGCGTCGCGGGTGTTCATCGTGACGAACGAGGTCGGCTCAGGTGTGGTGCCTGCGTCGTCGTCAGGGAGGCTATTCCGCGATCTGCTCGGCAGGCTCAACAGCACCGTGGCCGAACACTGTGACGAGGTGGTATTGCTCGTGGCCGGCCGACCGTTGCGACTCGACGGTCCGCAGCCGCCGACGCCGTCTGATACGGGTGAACTATGAACCTTGACTTGACATCGATAGTCAGCCGGGTAGGTGTACCCGACGACGCTGTACGCGAACTCGCGCTGGCCCGTCAGGGGGTCCTGACCAAACCTGCCGGAGCCCTCGGCCGGCTGGAGGACCTCTCGGTGTGGCTGTCCGCGGTGCAGGGCCAGTGCCCCCCGACGGCCCCCCGGGCCGCCCGGGTGGTGGTATTCGCCGGCGATCACGGCGTCGCGGTACGGACCTCCGCCTACCCGCCCGCGGTGACCGCCCAGATGGTACTCAACCTGCTCGCCGGCGGTGCCGCGGCAAACGTCCTGGCCGAGACGGTGGGGGCCAAGGTGCGGGTACTCGACATCGCTGTCGATATCGACTGGGCCGAGACCGGTCACGACGTGCCTGCCGCTCTCACCCGGCACAAGATCCGACGAGGGTCGATGCCGCTGGATGAGGGCGACGCCATCAGCCGGGACGAGGCGGAGCGGGCCTTCCTGGCGGGCGTCGCGGTGGCCGATGAGGAGGTCGATGCCGGTGCCGACCTGCTCATCGCCGGCGACATGGGAATCGGCAACACCACCGCGGCCGCCGCGCTGATCGGTCTGCTGGCCCACCGTGGGCCGGCAGAGGTGGTGGGCCGCGGTACGGGTATCGACGACGACGTCTGGATGGCCAAGTGCGCCGCCGTACGGGACGGGATGTTCCGGGCCCGCGAATTGGCCGGCGACCCGATCGGCATGCTGGCCGCCGTCGGTGGTGCCGATCTGGCTGCCATCAGCGGGTTCCTGCTGGGCGGGGCCGCCCGTGGCGTCCCGGTGATCCTGGACGGCGTGGTGATCGGCGCAGCCGCATTGGTGGCTAACGCTCTGTCGTACCGCGCGCGCAACTGGTGGCTGGCGGGGCATCGGTCGGTGGAGCCGGCCCACGGAATCGTGCTGGACAGGCTGCGGCTGGACCCGATCGTCGACTACCAGATGCGCCTCGGTGAAGGCAGTGGCGCCCTGGTCGCCCTCGGGGTGCTCACCTGCGCGGCGGCGACGTTGGCGAACATGGCCACGTTCGACGGCGCCGGGGTGGCAGGCCCTGTGGCACCGTGACAACGCGCTGGCCCGACGGCCTGCGGCTGGGTGCCGGGACCTTCTTGGCCATCCCGGTGCCGCCCCCGAGGGTGGTGGATAGCCAGGCCGGCGCCGTGGCGTTGCTCACCGCACCCCTATGGGGCGCCGTGGTGGGAGCGGCGGCCGGTGCCGGCGGCGCGGCGATGTGGTGGTTGGCCGGCCTCGGCGGGCACCGGAACGCGCTGGCTGCCTTACTGGTGGGCGCTGCCGTCTA
>JAUPKO010000800.1 GCA_030837395.1 Actinomycetota bacterium
ACACCGTCCCAGTCTCGCTTACCGTGCGTGGCGCCTCGGATTCGGCCTCGACGGCAGTCCCGGTGCTCCCCGGGTTGGTTCCGACCTCGCTCACCACGACGATCGTCGGTGGCACCGGGTCGACTGGCGGCGAGGGCGTCTACACCTTGCGTTCCGGTGATATCGCCGCAACCGCGCCCTCGCGGACTGGCGGCCCGGTCACCCTGCCGCTGACGGCTCAATCGGTTCGTGACGGCTCCATCCCGCTGACCCTGAGCATCTCGATCCTGGACGCGGATGGGTGCCCTGACGCCGCCATCGACGACCTCGCCATCGCCTCCATCCGTGAGGTGGGCATCACCTACACCGGCGCACCTCTGGCACCCACCACCCCAGCCGACTTCTTCTCCGCCGCGGTCAAGTCGATCGCCCTGGTCTCGGCTCCGGACAAGGCCGCTTTCGCCTCCCCCGCTGTGCTCCAGGCGGCCGCCACCCTGGCGACGACTTACCCGCGCGCAACGATCTCGACCACTCCCGCGGCACCGGGGGGTCCCTTCGACCGGATAGTCGAATTTGTGCCTACCACCGGTCCCGTCGTGGCCGCCGTCGACGCCGTGGGCACGACGCCACGGCTGACGCTGACCGGCGACTCCGCCGCGCTGGTGCCAGCGGCCGCCGCTCTGGGTTCGGCAGATCTGGCCCTGGCGACGGAACCCGAGGTTGGCGCACTGGGCCAAACCGGCACGCCGGCGACCTCGCTGACGTACACCTGGGCCGACGTCGGAGGGGCGGCGCCCACGCTGTCCGGCATCGGCACCCTCTCGGAGTCGGTCACGCTCCAGCAGATCCGCTTCGGCGGGCCCATCTCGGAGCTCTCGGTCAAGGTGGTAGGCACCCACCTACCCACCCCGGTCAACTCCAACAACACCGTCTCGCTGCTGGTCAACGACCGACTCCTGGCATCGACCTTCCTGGGCGAGGACGACACCTATGAACTCACCGGGCAGCTCACCGGCAAGGACGTGCGACGGGCAAACCAGATCACCGTCGAGGTGTCAGCCGTGCCGATCGGTGGGCAGTGCGGTTCGGGCTTCGCGGACACCCGCGTCGACATCGATGCCAACGCCAGCACGATCACCGCTGTCTCCGGACAGACTCTGAACCCGGGCTTCGAGCGCTTCCCGCAGGTGCTTGGCGACGCGCTCCCGGTGACCTTCGCCAAGGGCCCCAATCAGGCCGACCTCAGCAATGCCGTGGCGATCGTCGCATCGCTTTCGCGGCTGCCGTCCACCCCGCTTGCGGTGACGGTGGTGCCACTTGAGGAGTTCGTGTCAGGCGACTCCAACGGGCTCATCATCAACGCCGGCCCGGAGGAAGCCACCACCCTCGGCGCCCCCTTGCCCTACGACCCCGTACGGGCTCCCAACTCCACGCCACCTGAGTTCACCGTCGACGTCGGAACGCCCTTCGCAGCGTTCGAGAGTTTCGCCACGGGCAAGCGCGACATCATGATGCTGGGCGCCTACCCCGGGGACGACCCTGCCCTCGCTGCCCAGCAGCAGAAGGACCTCGCCGCGGCGGTTGCCGCGCCACCCGAGGGGTGGTTCGCCCTGACCGGCGACGTCATGTTCAACGGCGGTGGCCCGAAGCCTGTGTTCCTGTCCGTCGCCGCACCCACGGCGGCCGAGCAGCAACAAACCGCTGCCGAGCAGGCGAACGACACCTCGGTGCCAGCATGGATCTGGCTTGCCGGCTTCGTGTTGCTGTTGTTGCTGCTGACCGGCCTTGCCCTATGGCTGGTCACTCGCAAGGCCCGCCGAGCGCCGGCAGAGGCCGACGACGACACCCCTGCGACTCCGGCTGAGAAGACGTAACCATGGCCACTGCCACCTGGCAGCGGCACCTGGTCGCCGTGCGCCGGTTCCGGTGGCTCGTGCTTGGCGTCTTCGCCGGGCTCGCTCTGCTGGGCATGGTGTACGTGGCCACGCTGCCAACCTCATACGAGGCCTCCGGGGTGATCTCATTCCAGCCGCGGGAAGGCGAAATCAACGGCGAGGACCTGATCTCGCTGTTGGTCCAGCGGTATCCGGCCGTCGCCGAGTCGACCCCGGTGGTGGGACGGGCGGCGACCGCAGCGGGCGTGTCGTCAAGCACCGTGACGTCGGGTCTGAGCGCATTGGTCCAACCGTCGTCGGCCAACCTGATACTGACGGTCACGCTCGACTCAGCCCAGCAGGCGGTCATCGCCAACCAGTCGATCTACCAATCCGTAATGGAATCCAACCTCACCGACCCCTACCTCGAGGCATTACAGGTGGAGGCGCCCTCGCAGGTGGCCAAGGCATTGGGAGTCCCCAAGGCCTTGCTCGCCGGTGCGGTGCTCTTCCTGTCGGCAGTGGTCGCCGTGCTAGTGGGGTTGTTGGCTGATCAGTTGAGCCGGCGGCGAACGTAGATGCCGCGGCTGCTGATGGTCAGCCAGCCCACGGTGGCCGGCGTGGCGCAGTGCGTGCTGGACTGGTCGATGGGGCTGCGCGAACTCGGGTGGGAGGTGACGGTGGCCTGCCCGGCCGAGGGCGACCTCACCGAGTGGTGTGCGCGGGTCGGCCTGCCGACCGTGCGCTGGGAGTCGCAGCGCGCTCCGCAGGCAGGCGTGCGCACGGAATCGGCGGCCCTTCGCCGAATCATCGACGCGTTCGACCCCGACCTCGTCATGCTCCACAGCAGCAAGGCCGGCCTCATCGGCCGGCTCGTGCTGCGCGGCAGTCGTGCCACGGTGTTCGTTCCCCACGCCTGGTCGTTCGACGCCGCCACGGGTGTCGCTGGCCGCGGGGCGCTGATCTGGGAGCGGCTGGCCGGCGCTAATTGGACCGACTTGATCCTCTGTGTCAGCGCGGCCGAATACGCCCGTGGGGTGGCGGCCGGCGTGCACGCCACCTACCAGGTGACGCGTAACGGTGTTGATGTCGCCGGCGTCCGAGCAGCGGCCGGCGATGCAGGGCGCCTTCGTCGAGACTGCGGAATCGAACCGAGTGCAGCGCTTGTGGTGTGCCTCGGCCGACTCACGACGCAAAAGGGCCAGGATGTCCTGCTGCGGGCCTGGCCGTCGGTGCCTGGTGGCTCGAGCCGGCAGCTGGCCCTGGTCGGCGACGGCCCTGACGCCGCCGCTCTGGCGGCTCTCGCCGACGACACCGTGACGTTCGTCGGTGGTGTCGACCGGAATACCGCCCTCGGGTGGCTGGCCGGCGCAGACGTCGTGGCGGTGCCCTCACGCTGGGAGGGGATGGCATTGGTCCCGCTGGAGGCCCTCGCGCTTGGCACCCCCGTGGTGGCCAGCGATGTCACTGGGCTGCGAGAAGCGGTCACCCCTGATGTCGGCACGCTCGTGCCCCCGGACGACCCGGACGCTCTCGCCGCTGCACTGGCGCGATGGTTGGCGGTCGATCCGCCCGAAAGGGGCGTGGTTCGTGACGTCGCACGGGCGCGTGCCGAGGCTGAGTTCTCGTTGGCCAGCACCGTTACCGCCGTGGCGGCCGCCCTAGCCGACTGCGCTGACCGTCGCCGCGCCGGCTGCACCAACCTGCGCGGGCTGCTCTGCTGATGGTGGTCGCGGGGATCGTTGCAGGACGCGGTAGCCGGCCAACGCCCACCCCAGCATGAGCCAGACGGTGGTGCGCGAGAGTGGATTGCGCAGCGGGTAGTCGGCGAACCCCTCCACCAGGAAGGCGCCGAGAACGGCTGCGGCGGCCATCACCACGGCCGCCGCAAGTTCCGGGCGCCCCGCGGCGCCGGCGCCGGCACCCTCGGCACGACGTAGCCGATGCGCAGCCACAATCCGCGGCCGCGCCATTCAGCTGGCCCGACCCACGGATATTCCAAAC
>JAUPKO010000004.1 GCA_030837395.1 Actinomycetota bacterium
AACCCACCCGACCGCATGCGGCCTCGGCCTTCTCCCGCGTTCCCTTGCCCACCGCCAGCCAGATCGGCATACCGGGATCGACGCCACCGGTGATCGTGCGCCACAGTTTGGGCGCCGAGTAGACGCCCACCGGGTGCCCGTACTCGGCGAGGGACGCGGCAATCGACTGCAGCAATTGGTTGTGCTGTTCCGAGGTGCCGCGCCAGTTGTTATCCGTCTCGACGTCGAGCCACACCGGCGTCTGGCTCGGCAGCAGTTGGGTGTCCATCCTGGCCACGACGTCCTGGGCCATCCGCGCACCCAGGGCGACCGGTTCGGCGGTGCCGTCGTATTCGGTATTCATGTAGACCGCGAAGCCATCGTGCTGCTGCGCCCACCATGCCTGGTCCGGGAAGCACGGCTGATCAGCGAAGGCCCGGCCACCATTGACTCCCACGATGGCAAAACCCTCGCTCGCCGCGGGCAGCAACCGCTCGCACTGCGGGAACGACACGTCGTAGCCGCTGTTCAGCCGTGGCCCCGCCGGGAACGGCGCGGGCACCGGTTGGGCCACGTTCAACGGGGTCAGCCGGGGCCCTCCGCCGATCATCGACGGCACGGCGGCCAGGAAGCCAGAACCCACCAGCACCAGCACGGCGAGCAGCAGGACGATCGTCACTGAGGTGGTCATCAGGCAACCACTGCGACGAGACATGCCCGCAATTGTCCTACATCCGAGCCGCCGCATCGCTCAAGGCCGGGCCCAACACTGACCGCGGAATGCCGAGACGGTCGGCCAGTACCACGGCGGCATCGCCGTAGGCGGCCAGGGCCACCAGCAGTCGACCGTCGACCTCGGTGGGCAGTTCATCATCGCCGAGGCCGCCGAACACCCGACAGATGAACGCTTGGGCCTGAGTGTGCAGCGGATCCGTCAGCCCCGCCGGGAACACCCCCTCGGAGGACGCGTCGGCGCTGCGCGCGATCACCCCCCGGGCCAGGCCGGTGGCGGCCTCGTCATTCTGCCCCAGGGTGAGGATCACCAGCGCGTCGACGTTGGCCAGCCCCACGACGGCGTTGAGCAACTGCCCGGGCACCATCGGCTCGGCGATGAGATCGGCGAGGCCGTCATGCATCGGCGCCCGCCGATCGCTGTCGACGTAGGAGCCGAATACCGACCCCACCTCCCGGATTGTCTCGGGGTCCAGCCGCGGACCGGGCACGGCAACGACTTCGAAGGCTCCCATGGCAGCCAACCGTACCCTCGCCCCACCGCCGCCCTGGGGCCAGACATCGCTGCGCCAGGACAACGCGGACCGAGAATCCCTAGGCTGGCCCGTGTGAAGAGCGCTGTGTTCGTGATGTCCTTGGAGCCTGAGAGCGGCAAGTCCCTGGTGACCCTCGGCCTTGCCGAGATGCTGTCCCAACGGGTAGGTCGGATCGGCTACTTCCGGCCGGTCGTGCGCGAACAACCCGGCGGCGACCCGATGATCGAACTGATACGCCACCGCTATCACCTGCAGCAGACGTATAAGGAGTCTTTCGGCCTCACCACCGACAAGACCCGTGGGGCGGGGTCCCCCGCCGAAGTCGACGCCCTCATGGCACAAGTCATGGCCAAGTTCCACCAACTCGCCGACCGTTGCGATGTGGTCCTGGTCGAGGGCACCGACTACGCCGGCGCCAGCGCCGCCTTCGAATTCGACCTCAACGCCCGTCTCGCCACCAACCTCGGCGCGCCCGTCGTCTTGGTGCTGCGCGGGCATGGCCACCGGGCCGACCAGGTGGCAGGTGCGGCGCGGGCCGGCCTGGGCTCGTTGGCCGACCACGACGCCGCCCCTGCGGCCGTCATCATCAACCGAGTGGACCCCGGCCAGCAGAAGTCGGTCCGCGAGCTTGTGGCAGACCTGCCGGTGCCGGTGTGGCTGCTGCCGGAGGAGCCTCGGATGGCTCATCCCACGGTGCGCCAGACCGCGGCCCTACTCGAAGCCGAGGTGCTCCATGGCAACGACGACACCCTCGGCCAGGATGTGGCCAGCGTGAAGGTGGCGGCCATGACCGTGCCGCACCTGCTGGGGCACCTGTCCGAGGGCGTGCTGCTGATCACCTCCGGCGACCGGGCCGATGTGATCCTCACCGCCACGTTGACCCAACACAGTGACGCCGGCGGCCGGGTCAGTGCGGTGCTGCTCACCGGCGGCCTGCGCCCGGACGGGCAGGTGCTGGAGATCCTCGACACCATCCCGGGCCCCCCCATGCCGCTACTACTGACCGAGCGCGACACCTTCACCACCGCGGCCGCCTTCGACAACCTGCGTCCGGTCACCTCGGCCTCCGATTCCCGGCGGATCGCCCTCTCGCTGGGGTTGTTCGAGACACACGTCGACGAGGACGCCCTGGCCCGTGCGATCGATGTCGCGGAGTCGACCGCGGTCACCCCCCTGATGTTCGAGCACCGCCTGCTGGCCCGCGCGCGCGCCGACAAGCAACGAATCGTACTGCCGGAGGGCAATGACGACCGGGTGCTGCTGGCCGCCGAACGGATCCTGCAGCGCGACGTGTGCGAACTGGTGATCCTGGATCCGGACGGCAGCGTGCCCGAGCGGGCCGCCCGTTTGGGTGTGTCGTTGGACGGCGCGAAGGTGATCGAGCCGACCAAGTCGCCGCTGCGCGACGGATTCGCCAAGAAGCTCTTCCGGCTGCGCGAGGCCAAGGGTATGAGCCGGGACATGGCCTACGACGCCATCGCGTCGGTCTCGATGTTCGGCACCATGTTGGTGGACGAGGGCCTGGTGGACGGGATGGTATCCGGCGCTGCGCACACCACGGCCGACACCATCAGGCCGGCGCTGCAGGTGATCCGCACGACGCCGGGGGTCTCGATCGTTTCCAGCGTGTTCTTCATGTGCCTGCACGACCGGGTGCTGGTGTACGGCGACTGCGCGGTGAACCCCGACCCGGATGCCTCGCAGTTGGCCGATATCGCGATCTCGTCGGCGGGCACGGCAGCGGCGTTCAACATCGAGCCGCGGGTGGCGATGCTGTCGTACTCCACCGGGTCCTCGGGTGGCGGCGGCGATGTGGAGAAGGTGCGCGAGGCCACGGCGATCGTGCGCGAACGGGCACCCGGACTCGCTGTCGAGGGTCCGATCCAGTACGACGCGGCCGTGGATGCGTCGGTGGCGGCCTCCAAACTGCCCGAATCCGACGTGGCCGGCCGGGCCACGGTGTTCGTGTTCCCCGACCTCAACACGGGCAACAACACTTACAAGGCGGTGCAGCGCAGCGCTGACGCCATCGCGATCGGACCGGTGTTGCAGGGCCTACGTAAGCCCGTCAACGACCTGTCCCGCGGCTGCACTGTGACCGACATCTTCAACACCGTGGCCATCACCGCGGTGCAGGCCCAGCATCTGGCCCGCACCCAGAACCCGACGACCTAGGAGGCCCCACGTGGCACAGCTCGTGGAAGTGATCAACTCAGGCTCGTCGAGCATCAAGTACCAACTGATCGACCTCGCCGATCCGAAGGCCCCGGTGGTGTGGGCCAGCGGTCTGGCGGAGGCGATCGGTGAACCTGGCTCCCGCCTGACCCACCGGACCCGAATCGGCCGAGGACCCGAGGCGGAATTCGCCGAGACTGTCTACGACGGCGACCTGCCTGATCATGCCGCCGGCTTCGCGGCGATCACCGTGGCATTCGACCTCACCGGGCCTATCTCCGACGTCGGGGAGGTCGTGGCGTTCGGCCATCGGGTGGTGCACGGCGGCAGCTACTTCGCGGCGCCGGCAGTGGTGGACGACGCGGTGCTCGAAGCGATCGCCGACTGCATTCCGTTGGCACCACTGCACAATCCAGCGCACCTGGCGGGCATCGTGGCGGCGATGGCGGCCAACCCCGGCGTGCCGAACGTGGTGGTGTTCGACACCGCGTTCCACCAGACGATGCCCCCGGCGGCCTACACCTACGCCATCGACACCGAGGTCGCGCGGGAGAACCGGATCCGCAAGTACGGCTTCCACGGCACCTCGCACGCCTACGTCTCACGCGTCGCCGTGGATCACCTCGGCCTCGACCCCGCCACTGCCCGGGTCATCACGTTGCACCTGGGCAACGGCGCGAGCACGTGCGCGGTTGCCGGCGGTCGCAGCATCGACACGTCAATGGGGATGACGCCCCTGGCTGGACTCGTGATGGGCACCCGCTCGGGCGACATCGACCCGGCCATCCCGGGGCACCTGCAGCGCACAGCAGACATGACCGCGGATGATGTCGACGCTCTGCTGAACAAACGTAGCGGCCTCAAAGGCCTCTGCGGAGCCAACGACCTACGCGAGATCCAGGCCCGCGCCGCGGACGGCGACACCGACGCCCAGTTGGCCCTGGACGTCTACGCCCGCCGAGTGCGCAGCTACCTTGCCAGCCACATGGTGGAACTCGGCGGCGCCGACGCCATCGTCTTCACCGCCGGTGTGGGCGAGAACGACGCCCGCATGCGGGCGCAGATTTGCCAGGACCTGGCCTGGTTGGGCATCGCTCTGGACCGCGAGGCCAACACGACCGGCGCCGGGGTGCGGGTGATCTCGCAATACCGCGCGCCGGTGACCGTGATGGTGGTGCCCACCGACGAGGAGTTGGAGATCGCCCGGCAGACGCTGAGCGTGCTCGGCTGACGCCCACTCGTCAACTGCCCTTCACCAGCACGACACCGCTAGCGTGAGGCCTTCGCCGCTCCTGGTTGGGATTCCCCATGGCTGCACCACCGCATCGCCCGACGACTCGCGAGACCCTCAAGTACTACTTCGATGAACTCATGGGCAAGGGCCTGGTGGGTCTGCTGACCTTCGTGTTCGTCGGCACCGCGCTGATCCTGCTGGTGCTGACCCCGCTGCTGTGGGGCCTGACCAAACTGGTGACCGGTGCGGGCACCCTGGGCGAGTTGCCCGTCCTCTACTGGCAGCAGTTGGTCACGGTGTTCCGGCTCGGCGAGGGCGAGGGCGCGTGGACCGAGCAGTTCGGCGCCTTCCTGCTCGCTCTGCTGGCACTCCTATTCAGCGGCGCCATCTTCGGCGCGGTGGTCAGGGACATCTCCGGCCGGACCATGAAGTACATCAACCAGGGTGGTCCGATCATCGCGCAGGGCCACACGGTGATCCTGGGCTGGTCGGGCCTGGGCCACCGACTGCTCACCGAGTTGGCCGCCGCGAACGAGAACCAACACAAGGCGGTCGTGGCGATTCTCACCGCAACCGGGAAGGCCCGCACCGAGGAGGACATCGCTCATGACGCCACGGCCGGCACCCGGGTGCTGGTCCGACCCGGCACGATGAACAAGGCCAGTTCCTTCGACCTGGTGCGACTGTCGGACGCCAGGAAGGTCGTCGTGCTCGGCGACTGGGGCTCACCGGGGTACGACGAGGAGGTGATCACCACGCTGCTGGCGCTGGCGCGCTACCGCGAGGCCCACCCGGAGTTCGGCGGCA
>JAUPKO010000801.1 GCA_030837395.1 Actinomycetota bacterium
GACCCAGCAAGTCCGTGGCGCCGCCGCCGCCGGAGGAAGGAGCCACGGAGGGGTCGGAAGAGGGAGCCACAAGTCGGGGAGTGCGCAAGGGCTGGCACGGGGCAGCGGGGGCCGACGCGGCCACCGTTCGGCGATTCTCCAAAGCCGATCCCGACCCAGTACGACGTCGCGATGGCTGGGCGCTGCTGGTCGCGCTGGCGGCCCTCGCCGGAATCGTCGGTTACTGGTTCGGCCTCGGTGGACCGTTGGCCGCGGTCGCCGATGCCTTGGTCGGCGGTCTGTTCGGTCGCCTGGCGATCTTCGTGCCGCTCATGCTGTTGGTGATTGCCGGATACCTTTGGCGCTTGCCCGCCCAACCGATGCCGCGCTCGGTGGTGGTGGGCTGGGTACTGGGGGTCTTGTCGGTGTTGGGGACGTGGCATTGCGCCGCCGGAGCGCCGCCGCCGGCCACCGGGCGGGGCATGAATGCCGGCGGGGGCTGGATCGGCTGGGCCGTCACGGCGCCGCTGGTCGCAGCGATCGGCGCGGGGTTCACCATGGTGCTGATGGTCGTCCTGTACCTCGCGAGTGTGCTGATGATCACCCAGACACCGCCACGCGAGGCGCTGCAATCGATCGGTGCGATGGCCAATGCTGCCGTCGGCAGAGTGCAGGGTGCCAGGTCCGCCGCTGCCGATCGGCGACGCAAAGCCAAGCCGAAGCCGGATCCCGAGGACAGCCCGGATCCGTTCGATTCGCCCGTGCGGATCGAACCCGCCGGGTTCTCGCTCGACGACGAGGCCGATCAGTACGACGACTACGACGGCTACGAGGTGGACGAGCCGTCCGCCGTCGCCGCGGTGGATCGGGTGCGCAACATGCCCGATGTTGCTCCCATCCTGGACGATCCGCTGCCCGCGGTGGTCACTCCTGCGAAACCCGCCGCTGCCCGACGGCCGGAGTTGCCCGCCCGGCCGTTGCGGCCCGCTGCAGCGGCCGTCGCTGCTGCCGGCCGGCAGTTGCCGCTGTCCGGTGACGTCGCCTATCAACTGCCGCCGCCGGACCTGTTGCAACCCGGTCCCCGGCCCAAGTCCGCCACCCGGGCCAACGAGCGGGTCGTCGATTCGCTCACCGAGGTGCTCGACCAGTTCGAGATCGACGCTCGCGTCACCGGCTTCACCCGGGGTCCGACCGTCACCCGCTACGAGGTCGAACTCGGGCCAGGAGTCAAAGTCGAGCGGGTGACGGCGCTGAGCAAGAACATCGCCTACGCGGTGGCCAGCGCCGACGTGCGCATCCTCTCGCCCATCCCTGGCAAGTCCGCCATCGGTATTGAGATTCCCAACTCCGACCGGGAGATCGTTTCGCTGGCGGATGTGCTAGGCAGCCGGGTGGCGATCAACGATCAACACCCCATGGTGGTCGGGCTCGGCAAAGACGTCGAGGGCGGCTTCGTCTGTGCGAACCTGGCCAAGATGCCGCACCTGTTGGTGGCCGGCGCCACCGGTGCGGGCAAGTCCAGCTGCATCAACACCCTCATCACCAGCATCCTCATGCGCTCCACCCCGGATCAGGTGCGCCTGGTGCTGGTTGACCCCAAGCGGGTCGAGCTGACCGCCTACGAGGGGGTGCCACATCTGATCACGCCGATCATCACCAATCCTAAGCGCGCCGCCGATGCCCTGCAGTGGGTCGTGAAGGAGATGGACACCCGCTACGACGACCTCGCGGCCTTCGGTTTCCGTCACATCGACGAGTTCAACAAGGCCGTGCGCTACAAGCGGATCGCACCGCCGCCGGGCAGCGAGCGCAAACTCGAGCCCTACCCCTACTTGGTGATCATCGTCGACGAGCTCGCCGACCTCATGATGGTCGCCCCGCGGGACGTTGAGGATGCGATCGTTCGCATCACCCAGCTGGCCCGGGCAGCGGGTATCCACCTGGTACTGGCCACGCAGCGCCCGAGTGTGGACGTGGTGACCGGGCTGATCAAGGCCAACGTCCCGAGCCGGTTGGCATTCGCGACCTCCAGCGTCACCGACAGCCGGGTGATCCTGGACCAGCCGGGCGCGGACAAGTTGGTCGGCCAGGGTGACGGGCTGTTCCTGCCGATGGGTGCCAGCAAGCCGATCCGAATCCAAGGGGCGTTCATCCCCGCGCACGAGATCGCCGCAGTGGTGGAGCACTGCAAGGAGCAGATGGCCCCGGCGTATCGGCCCGAGGTCGTGGCGGTGGAGCCGACGAGGTCGAGCAGCGAAGAGGAGATCGGCGACGATCTGGAGTTGCTGTGCAGCGCTGTCGAGTTGGTGGTCAGCACGCAGTTCGGCTCGACTTCGATGCTGCAACGCAAACTTCGGGTGGGCTTCGCCAAGGCCGGGCGCCTGATGGATCTGATGGAGAGCCGGGGCATCGTGGGGCCCTCCGAGGGCAGCAAAGCGCGTGAGGTGATGGTCGGACCTGACGCCCTGGACGAGGTGCTCGATTCGCTACGCGGCGGCGAGGGCTGAGATCGGCTGCGTGGGCGCTGTCGCGGCCCCTAGAGTCCTGTCATGACGTC
The DNA here is from genome assembly GCA_030837395.1 of Actinomycetota bacterium. Taxonomy (GTDB): domain Bacteria; phylum Actinomycetota; class Actinomycetes; order S36-B12; family UBA10799; genus JACJWR01. The sequence goes on from JAUPKO010000801.1 coordinate 2,537, forward strand.
GCATCCGGTCGATCCGACTACCGGTGGTCGTCGCGTCTCGGTCATCACGCTCGGCTGTGCGCGCAACGAGGTGGATTCCGAGGAGTTGGCCGAACGGCTCGCGCAGGACGGCTGGACCCTGGCCCAGGAGCCCGAGGACGCCGACGTGATCATGGTCAACACCTGCGGGTTCGTCGAACAGGCCA
>JAUPKO010000802.1 GCA_030837395.1 Actinomycetota bacterium
AACTCGGCCAACACGAGCTCAGCGATCGCCGCTGGTTCCTCACCGAGCTGCAGCCAGTAGCAGGCCACGACACCGCGGGCCGCCGCCGCCCAAGCCGGGTCGCCGTGACGGTAGGCCGCGTCGATGGCCGCGGCAGTCACCTCGGGCGTCGCAGGATCAAGGTTCGTCATCCGACCGATGAGGTCGACGAGCCCGGCGGCCAATGCATCTGCCGCTTCGAGCGACCCGGCTGGCGACGGCACGCTGGAGCCGACCGGCAGCGGCGCAGGGTCGTCGTCCCCGCGCCAAATCTGCGCGAGCGCCGCGAGGTAGTCCGGCGCGTCGCGGTCGGCCGCGCCGGTTCCGACACGCACGTCTGCACCCACAATCGCGATGGTACGCGCGCATCGACAGGGGTGCCTGCGATGAGGGATACCATTTCGCCCGACCCAGGATTCGCCGCGGTGGTGCTCCGCACGTCTCGGCGTACCCCGACGCGCGCGCGGCCGTCGGCCCTCAACCCCTCGTATGAAGGAGCCCCATGCGGCAGATCCTCGATGGCTCCCCGGCGTGGCTGCTGGTGCTCGCCTGTTTCGCGTTGTTCGCCGCCATCTGCGCCGTGGCCCGCCACCTCGTGCGGGCCCGCACGTCCCAGGAGCGTCGCGACGAGTTGGCCGACTACGCGGGCAAACTCCTCGGCCCCTTGGGCGCCACGTTCGCCTTCCTGGTCGGCTTCGCCATCACCATGACGTGGTCGGCCCTGAGCGCCGGTCAGGACGCGGTCGACCTGCAAGCATCCTCTGCACAACAGGTCTCGTGGTCCAGCAGCAACATCGCCGATCAGGCGGGGGCTGCGCAGGTGCAGGCCAAGCTTGTCGCCTACCTCGAGCAGGCCACCACCAGCGACGTGCCCGCCCTGGCGGAGGGGGAGTTCACCGTCTTGCCGTCGGCCACTTCTTTCGATGAATTGCAGGACGCCATCCACACCGTCGCGTATAGCGGAGGCAATTCCGTGCCAGAGGCCAGCGGCATGGTGTCGGCTGCGGCCTCATTGACCGCCGCCCGCAGCAAGATGGTCGCGGTTGCGCAGCGGTCCCTGCCACCGCTGCTGATCGTCCTGATCCTGCTGTCCGGGGCGCTGCTGGCGGTCGGCATGGGGATTTCCGCGGCGACGGTCAACAAACCGACCCTGATGTATGCGTGGGCGTTCGTGGCGGGGCTCTCGCTGGCGATGGTGTTGCTGCTGGACTTCCCCTTCGGTGGCGCGATCGAAGTGAGCCTGGCCCCACTGCAATCGGTGCAGCAGTCCATCGCGTCCTGACTGGGCCCGGCGCGAGGGTGGCGCGAATGGACCCATGGCCCTAGCGGTCCCCGGGGTGGTGAGTAATGGTGGAGGTGACGCGATTGCGCGTTCACGTGCAATGAGGTGATCACGATGGCCGACCCACGTTCGCAGACGGATCGGGAGGCGCTCGCCGCGCTGGTTGGTGAACTCGCGCAGGTGCGACGCGAGTTGCGCGCACAGCAACAACTCGTGGCGCAACAGTCGACCGAGCTGGCGTCCCAGCGGGCCCAACTCGATGCCATGGCCGGGGCAGTTCGACCCACCACCTGCTCGCCACCGGCCCCACCGCCTGGCCGGCAGGGCTGGACCAGGCGCGCACTGCTGCTCGGCGGCGTGGGCGCGGTGGCGGGCGCCGCGACGATGGCCACTGCCGGCCCTGCGCATGCCACCAGCGGCGCCATGCTGTTCGGCGCCGGCAACAATGCCGGATCCGACCCCACCAGCCTCACCTCGACCAGCCTCGTACACACGCTGCGGGTCAACAACACCAGCTCTGGACCGAGTCTGTGGGGCAGCGCGACGAGTGCCGGCGGGGTGGTAGGCACCTCGGACACCGGAACCGGCGTGCTCGGTGACTCGCCCAGCGGGTCCGGGGTCGTCGGCATGTCTCATACCGGCCATGGAGTGCGCGGCACCTCCGACACGTTCCCCGGCGTCGAGGGCGACTCAGACTCGTACTGCGGTGTGGTGGGGTACTCGCCGCACGGCATGGCTGCCCGATTCAGCAACGGCGGGACGGTCGGACCACCCTCGACCGGAACCTGGCAACGCGGCTGCCTGTACGCCCCATCGGATGGATCGGTGTGGTGGTGCGTCGCCAACGGCACACCGGGGACATGGCGGATGCTGGCCGCCGCGGAGTCGACCGGGGCCTTCGTGCCGGTGACGCCGACGCGGGTGTACGACTCCCGGGCGCCCAAGCCGAGTGCCGGAGCGATCCTGGTGGCCGGTTCGTTCCGCGACATCAGCGTGGCCAACGGCCGTGACTTGTTCACCGGGGCCATCACCGTGCCCAACCTCATGCCGATTGGTGTGCGGGCGGTCTCGCTGAATCTCACGGTCGCCGGCGGCACAGGCACGGGCACGGTCGCGCTGGCGCCGGGAGGCACCGCCACCTACACCGCGTCTGCCATCAACTTCGAGGCCGGTCAACGATTGGCCAACGGGCTGGTGACGCCCATCAACCCCACTACGCGGGCGATCCGCGCGTTCGCGATCACGTCCAACGTGCACGTGATCATCGACGTCATGGGGTTCTTCCGCTGACCGCGGAGTTCAGCGACCCGCACCGCCCAGCCAGGGCTCAGGCCGCGTCGCCGGGACACCTACCGCCTGGCTGGCGTCCCGGGATCGGTGAAGCCGTTGCGGCGGTGGCTGCCGTCACAGAAGGGCTTGTTGGAGCTGTGCCCGCACCGGCACAACCACGTACGGTCTGTCTCCTTGATCACGCTGCCATCGGCGGCGACGACGCGGACCAGTCCGTCGACGAACAGCGGACCGTCAGCCTCGACGGTGATGCTCACAGCTTCGGCAGCCGACTCCTCTGCGATCCCCATCGCCTCCGCCACAACGTCCTCCTCGGCCGCCTCCTCCGACGGTTCGGCCAGTTCATCGCCGGGCAGCCGG
>JAUPKO010000803.1 GCA_030837395.1 Actinomycetota bacterium
AACGCACCCCCAACACATGGAACAGCCGGACCCGCCGGCTCCACACCCATACCCCCAACCCGAAACAGCCCACAAACCAAAGAAAGCAATTCACCCAATTACTTGACGGTGGATCCAGGCTTAAGAGCCGCCGCCACACGCCGCAACAGGGGCTCCGGGTGGCGGCCCAGGGCATTGCGCATGCCGCGCACGAGGGCATCTGCGAGCATGCCAGCAAGGGGTCGACCTGGGCTGACCTCGACCTTCGCGGTAATCCACTGCCGGTCCGAGGCGGTGGCCAGCAACGTGTTAAGAAGGGCGGTCTTGCCCACACCCCGCAATCCGCTGAGCACCCAACTGCGGTCGCCCTCACCGAGGGTGGAGGCCCGACGCATAACGATGTCGAAGTCGGCCAACAGCGGTGCCCGCCCGGCGAGCACCGGCGGCAGGCGACCCGCACCGGGGCGGAAGGGATTGGCCACAGGGTCCATGTACGTCAGTGTAGTGGCGTATAAGAACTGGTGTTATAGAGCAGCCGGCTGCCCTCGGCGTTCCCGCCGGCGCCCAGCAGCGCGCCGCGCGCGACCCGTACCCGGGTGTCAGCGCCCTGCCATGCTTACCCCGGTTGGCGACCGGCCAGCCCGTTTGACCCCCAAGTTCGGCTATGGATAGGTTCGATCGTGGGTCTCTTCCAGCACGACCGAAACCTTGAGCAAGTCCTGGCTCCGATCACGTTGGTCCGCGGCGGCAGCAGTCGCGGATTCTTCTTTGAGGGCCGCAACGTCCCCAAACCGGGTGAGGGCTTGGAGGAGTTCCTGCTGGCTGTGCGAGGGTCACCGGATCCGATGGGTATGGACGGGCTCGGTGGGGACAGCATTCTGCAATCCAAGACAGCGATCGTGTCGCCATCGGCCCGCGATGACGCGGACGTCGACTACACCTTCGTGCAGATCTTTCCCGATCAGCCAGCCACCGTCACCTACAAGATGAATTGCGGCAACATTTCCGCGGGCGTCCCGGTATTCGCGTTGATGAAGAACATGATCCCCAACGTCGTTGACGGCAAACTGACGGTGCGGGCGTTCTCCACCAACACCTCCAAGATGATGTACATGACGCTTGACGTCCTCAACGGCGAGGCACTGGTGCACGGCGACACGGCCATCGGTGGCGTCCCCGGCACCGGCGCGGAAATTCTGGTCGACTTCCGCGATCAGGGCGGGGGATTCACCGGTAAGACGTTCCCCACCGGCAATCTGGTCGACACCGTGACGCTCACCGATGGCACTTCGGTGGACGTGACGATCATGGACATGGTCAACATCTGCGGCTTCTTCGATGCCAGGAAATTCGGGATCGGATGCACCGGCCTTGAGTTGCCCACCCCCAGCGGCGAGATCATCGCACCTCCCGGGATGCTGCCTCGGTTGACGGAGTTACGGTTGAAGATCGCCGAACTGATCGGCTGGAACGAATACACCGCCGACACGATCGCACAAGCGACGCTGCCGTTCGCGGTCTCGGTGTCGGCTCCGCAGGACTACTCGGGCCTCGGCGGTGTCGCAGTCAAGTCCTCGGACATTGACCTCGTGGCCCGGTTCTACCTCGAGTCCATCATGCATAGCGCCGCGCCGGGCAGCGGCTCCACCTGCTTGGCGGCGGCCGCGGCCGTACCCGGGACCGTGCCCAATCGTGTGCTCGGGGATGGCGGGCTCAAATCCGGCCAAGGCGGGAACTTCACCCTCGGCCACCCCTCCGGCACGTTCAGTTTGAAGGTGGTGCCCGACCTGGACGCCGGTCCGCTGAACGTGGAGTACTCCGAGTTGAGTTTTCCACGCACTGCGCGGATCATCAGCGACGGCACGGTCTACATCAAGAATGAACAACCGCCGGAGCACCGTGCGTGGGTGGCAGCGGACGACCTGACCGCGGCGTCATTCTTCCTCCACGGCGACAGCATCGACGTGCAACGCTGAGTGGAGTGGACCACCTGAATCGACGAGAAACCGGAGGATCGACCAAGGACTTCCGTCGATCCGTCCGGGGTTCGGTCGATCCGCCGGCTCAGGCCGCCGAGGGCGGAGTCGAGAAGGCGTCGTCGGGGATGTCGTTGTCCAGCAAGGTCTGGTTCAGCTGCGCCGTCGGCGTCGGGTACTTGGCCGGAGACAACTCGTCGGCGGGGTAGAGCACCGGCGGGGGGTACCAGGCGAAGTCCGACACCGTCACTTGACCAAGCGAGATGTCGTCCTTCGACACAGTCACGACCAGCAGGTCCGTGGCGATCGCGAACGAGCCGTCGTACCAACTCTGCACATCGGCCACGGCAGGGCCGACGGTGTCGTCATTGACCTGGAAATGCGTCGCGATACCGAGCCGCGGCTGGGTTTGGCTGAGGATGTAACCCAGGGCCAACTGTGGCGTGTGGGAGGACTGCTGCACAGCCTGGGCCGTCTGCACGGCCTGGTCCCAGCCCGGATCACCGGGGGCCAGCCCGGAATTCTTCTCGGCCCACACGTCCGGCGGCACGACCATCTCGTGGATCAACACGTCGACGCCGCGGCCTTGGTCGAGCATGTAGTCGTTGGGCTTGGTGTCGCCGCTGAACACCATCGACAGGCCGTTCCAGGCGAGCTTGTAACTGATGCTCCCGTCGCGGGCGTGCACGGCGGGGAAGTGGGTGATCGTGACCCCGTTCTCGTCATAGGCGACACCACCGACATCCATGTACGGCAATTCCGTGGTGACGATGTCGTACCCGTCGCCTTGGCCCACGAGCCCGGTCGGCAGGAAGCTGAAGGACTCTTCATGCCACTTCATCAATGCCTTGAGGGTGGCGCCAAAGGCGTCGGTGCCCTCGTCCGGGGTCGGCCCGGAGGGACCATACAGGTTCAGCGGCGTCTTGCGGTCCTGCGAGGGACCGAAGCAGTAGAGCGTGATCAGGTCGCTGGTGTGATCGCCGTGCAGGTGGGTGAGGAAGACCTTGGTCTGCCGTGCCGGGGTAACGCCGATGGCGGTGTACTTGGCCGAGACACCAGAACCGAAATCGAAGACGAACGAGTCTCCGTTGCCGGTCTCGACGAAGATGCTGTTGCACTCCTGCGACAGGCGGGGCAGGAATGACGTCCCCAGGAAGGTGATACGCATCTGGTCCTCGGCCAGCGGAGTCCCCGCGATGAAGTCCCCGATAGGAAGGTTCGACCACGACGCGCCAGAACTCGTGGCGGCAGCCGCGGTGTCCGTCGCGCCCTCCGGCGCGGCGTCGGACGAACACGCCGCCACAACTCCCCCGGTACCAACAACGACCCCCGCGGCTCCGGCAATCTTGAGAAAGTCCCGCCGACTGGAGCTGCTGCCTGCCGCGTCGGACGAAGTGGCGTTCATGGCGGCCCTCGCTGGTCGCCGACGATGCCGCAGGCTCTCCGCGGCGGTCGGCACACCGTTGTCAGACTACTCCTCGAACCCTGCGCGACTGATGCCCGCCGGATCGACCAGAGTCGTTGCAGGCAATGGCTGGGAGCTCGATGCGGCTGACCTGGCGAGCCTGGGGTGGGCGACCGTGACTCAGGGCACGATGGCCAACAATGCCTGTACCCGCGCGGCCGCCTGATCGGC
>JAUPKO010000804.1 GCA_030837395.1 Actinomycetota bacterium
GGCTCCCCGGCACGTGAGCGACGCCCTCGAAGACCTCCTGCAACCGCTAGACGTCCTGACGTCCGGCGACATCGCGGGACTGCCGTCGGGCACCGTCGACCACATCGCGGTCACGCCCGGCCTGCACGCGAGCGAGGTGTACGGGATCTCGCGGCGTGACGCGGACGGCACGCAGCTCAGCGACCACGACCTCATTGCCGCGGAGCTCGTCGTCCGGCCGTGATGTCCCGGGCGTCAGTCGGCGCGCCGCAACGATGGCACCACGCCAGTAGCCCGCATGCGGGTGGCCACGACCTGTGCGGCGGTGCCACCCGCGGTGACGATCGCATGCGCCGCACCATGATCACCAGACCGCAGCAGAGCGGAGTGCCGGGTCAGGCTCCGCGGCAATTGGGGCGACTGTCGGGTGGCTGGACCCTAGGCTGACGAGGGCGACAGGCTCGACTCGCGGCGGGGGTGGTGATGAGTAGTCAGTCGGACGACACCGCGCTCGAGTCGACCCGGGATGCGGCGCCCCTGCTGGCGGAGATCTTGTCGCTCATCGCGGGCGCCCGTCGACGGCTGTGGATCAAGGTCCCCTGGTGGGACCACACCAGCGCGAACGGGCGAGAACTGGGCCGAGCGGTCGATGCGGCCTGCCAGCGCGGCGTCGACGTCCGGGTCATCATGCGCAATGACGCCTCGTCGCTGAGCACGGTGGCTGCACTCCGGCAACGCAAGGTGCCGGTGCGGTGCGTGCGGTACCTGCACGAGAAGGAGCTCATCGCCGACGACGCCTACCTGATGCACTCGATGAACTTCACGCGCGCCGAAACCGAGCGCAACTCCCAAGTCGGGACTCGCCTGGACGACGGCATTCAGGCAGCGGCGGACATGTTCGAACGGGCGTGGACCGAACTGTCCGGCCTTGACCGTCAGCGGGGTGAGGAAGTCGCAGTTGCCGCACGCGCCGTGGTCCCCGACTCGATTCTGCCGCTTCTCGAGCACCAGCGACTCAACCCCTTCCAGGCCGACGTTGCCCCGGCCGTGCTGTCGACGACCGGTCACGTGGTCGTCGTGGCCCCCACGGGCGCCGGCAAGTCACTCATCGGGGAACTCGCCATCTTGCGGGCGGTCAAACTCGACAAGCGCAAGGCCGTGTGGCTCGTCCCCGCTCGCGCGCTGGCGTCGGAGCTGGGCCGGCTGCGCAAGAGGTGGGCGGCGCATGGCATCACCGTGGAGACGCTGACGGGGGAGTCCAACCTGTCCAGTGACCGCCTGCGCCATGCACACGTGTGGATCGCGACGACGGAGAAGTTCGAGTCCTTGTGTCGGCGTGCGACCTTGGCCGCCGCGGTCGCCGATGTCGGCTGCATCGTGGTCGATGAGATCCACCTCGTGGGAGACCCGACGCGCGGCGGCACGCTGGAGGCACTCCTGGCCCGGTTGCGCCTGCTGTCGGATACCACGCGGATTGTCGGACTCTCGGCCACGGTTGCCAACGCCGACGAGGTCGCGGACTGGCTGGGCGCCGACCTGCTGCGGTCCACCTGGCGCCCCACCGTCCTGGTGACGCAGATGATCGACTACGAGCCCGCGAGCGACCGATGGGCGGACGTCGAGCGGGCCAAGGATGGCGCTCTCCTGCCGTTGATCCGCAGCATCCTGGCCAAGGATGACACCGACGATCCGGCCGCGTCCGTATTAGTCTTCACCGGCTCCAAGGCCGTGGCCCGCCGGCTTGCCTGCCAGTTGGCGCAGGTTACCGACCCGGCCGACGAGGAGGGTGCCGCTCGGGCCTGCATGCGCAAGGGCGTGGGCTTCCACTATCGAGGGGCTCCGCTCGCGGATGAGGCGCTGGCAGGATTCCGGGGACGCACCGTGCGAGCGTTGTTCGCCACGTCCGGGCTGTCGACGGGCATCAACACCCCCGCCCGCGTTGTCGTCGTCCGCGATCTCACCCTGGGGACCACCGACATTGACGTCTCACAAGTGCAGCAGATGTTCGGCCGAGCCGGTCGCGCCGGACTGGAACTGGAGGGCTACGCCTACATCCTCGTACCCAAGACCGATCACGGAACCTGGCAGCAGAAACTGACTGATGGGTACCGGGTCACCTCGCGCCTATCCAGCAGTCTGGCCGATGCCGCGCTCGCGGAGATCCACCTCGGCAACATCGGCAGCTCGGACGACGTCGAGAAGTGGTTCGCCAGCACCTTCGCCGCCCACCAGTCCACCGGCACCGGCACTGCAGCCGAGGTCCTGTCGCAGCTGACACGGGCCGGCGTCATTGTCACGGACGAGACCGGGCGGGTGGCGGCCACCGAACTTGGCCGACTGACGTCGCAGCTGATGGTGGACGTGGCCTCCGCCGAGGCCGTGCAGGCGAACCTGAAAGAGGCCACGCCCACGACGGCAGATCAGGCCGAACTCCTGGTGCTCGGCGCGGTGGTGCGCGGAGTGCGGACACTGGCGGAACGGCAGGTCAACCCACGAGAGTGGACACCGATCGTTGACGTCATCCTCGGTCGCTACGGCGCCGCTGACGTCGCAGACACCTTCGGATCCCGCTTCAGCCTGGCCTCCTGTCTCCTCGCGCTGCACGAGCCGGCCCGCCTGCTGACGGGCCGTCGTAGTGGACAGCTGGACCCGTTGCCGCTGCGTGACGTTCTCGATGAGGCCCCCCGATTCATCACCTGGGTCGGGGAGTTGGGGCGCCTGGGTCGCGGCACCTGGCAGTCGCTGGTGGCCACCGATCTTGCCGAACGCATCAGCGCCCGCGGCCTCCAGCCGCCGCCAGGTCGCGGCTCCGGCCGACTCTTGCGCTACGTCCGCTCCATGGTGGAGCCGGAAGACGCCGCCGCCTTCCTCGTTCAGTACTGGCCCAGCGCCGCCCACTACTCCGGGCCACAAGACCTGCCCGGCATCCCCGCCGATGACCGCGTTGTCGCCATGAACCGCGACCGAAGCGTGGCCAACAGGCTCGCGCCTGGTCCTCCGTCGTACGTTCAGGGCGGCGGCGACCTGGCGATCGAGACCGGCATCAGCGGCTCGATCGTCCGTCAAGTGGTCCTGGTGGGATGTGGCCTGGACATGGGGGAGTCCGAGGCTGCACAAGGCGGTCCTGTCACCGTTCCCCTGCCTCCTGGCGCGCACAGGTCGGGCCGCGTCACGATCGAGGCGGTCAGCTTCAGCCGCGGCGACGGCGTCTACTCCACCGCGACGCTCGCGATCACGCCTACCCAACCTGAACCCGACGACATGTCCGCGCGCATCGAAAGAGCGCGCAGTGCCCTGTCTCAAGCCCAAGACGTCGCCGTCGTCACCGCTCGCCCAGGTCGGTGGAAGCGCCTAAGGCAAGGTCGCGACGAGGTGGAACGCAGGGAGTTGGTCCAGCTGGCCGCCCAGTTCCAGCCCCTGACCGCGACGGCTCACGCCATCACGCACGGCCTCGAGCCGTTGGCGGCCGCCTGGGCGCTCAAGGAGTCCTTCGTCGCCTTCTGCCCCACAACCGGAGCGTGGCCAGTCACCCGATCACCACTGACCGTTCTCCGCTCCGGCGAAGCAAGCCCCACGGAGCGCTCCTTGACCCTGAGCGCCATGGCACGCGCGGCCGGTCTCGAATCCAGGCTCGTCCAATCGCAGAGCAACAACCAGATTCACTGTGCCGTTGAAGTCGACCACAAGTGGACAGTGCTTGAGGTGTCCATGCCGCCCGGACCCTTCACGGGACTCTCCGACACGGCGCCACGCGAGATCTACTCCCTGCCACCAAAGCCTGAACCCGCCCCCCTGACCGCGATCCCACGCATGGCCTGGCTCGGCGCCTTCACAACCAACGCTGTCAATGACGAGTCAGGCGCCCAACAGGGGACCTCCCGTCCCGTGGTTCATCAGGAAACTGAGCCGTAACTACGTAGTAGTACGCAACTGCGAAGTATGGAGCGGCACGGCCACGGACGGTCGATCGATCGTTAAGGCCATTCGTCTTCCCCAAGGCGCGCCGACTTTCGATGGCCTCCCTCGATCCGATGTCAACCATGACAGCCATGGCCACGGCACCACCTGCTGCGCAATTCATTCAAATCTCCGCGCAGTTGAGTCCCGGGAAGTGGTGTAAGGGGCTGCTGCTTGTGGGCGTGGCGCCGTGAC
>JAUPKO010000805.1 GCA_030837395.1 Actinomycetota bacterium
CTGGCCCACCACCTGGACCGCGATGAAGGCGGCCGGACTCTCCTCGCTGATCGAACTCGCGGGCGCGCTCTTCATCACGGCCGGCTGGGTGGCAGCCGTCATCCTCCGCTGAGCTGCCCCCGGCCGCTGTGCCCTGCGCCGGCGCCACTCACCCACTCAGTCGCCGGTCAGCCCCCGCTCTTGCGGCGGAACTGGCGGCTACCGCCAGCCTTGGCGTGTTCTCCGCCGGCCTTGGCGGAGCCCTCCAGATGAGCCTGACCAGCGTGCGCCTTGGCATTCTTCTTCGCCAGCGCCTCCCTCATCTGCTCCCTGGGGTCGAGGTTCTCGGGGTCCACCGGTGTTTCTTTCGAAGCGTCTGAGTCTTGCTGGCTCGTTTCGTTGTCAACCATGCCGCAAGGCTATACCCGGCTGCTCGGGCGCTACTTGCCGTCGACCTGCACCGGCCCGATCATGTCGTCCGGATCTTCAGGGCCGTCAGGGGCCGAGGGAGTCTCGGGCGATGGAGTCTGGGGTGACGCACCGAGCTGTCCGTCAGCGTTGTCGGCTGGAACGTCCTCGGTACCCGGAACCGGGGTGGGCACCAATTCGCCGTCAACTGCCGGGCTCGCCCCCGCCCCGGTGACGAGGGCCGCTGGCGCCCCAACTGCCCCGGACGCCGTCGCAACACCGCTGACACGTCGCCAGCCGAGGTAGGCGACCGCGACGAGAACCAGCGCGAGGGCTCCGATCAGGCCCCAATTGACCGACTCCTGCTGCGGCTCGCTCGCCAGCTGGTAAACGTAGGCGACCCGGCCGGTGGCACCCGCAGGAGCTCCGTAGGGCATCGCGTCGGTGGTGCGCTTGTCTGTCGCCACCAGGTAGGCACGCGCAAATGCGGGTTGTTTGGAGGATTCCACCACTTGGGTGTAGATCTTCGAGGTGCCCTGCTGTTGAAGTTCGGAGGCCCCCTGGGACACCTCGGAGCTACCCTGCGCCAACTGACCGGTGCCGTCGGTCAACTGTTGCGCCCCGCTGCTGGCGTCGCCGAGACTGTCGGTGAGTTCGCCGGACCCCGAGGTCAACTGTTCGGCGCCCGTGGTGGACTGTTGCGCGCCGACGGCCAACCTCTCGGCTGTCACCGCGGCCACGGTGAGCCCAGCCGTCAGCGCAATCAACCCCTCGTAGACACCTGGGGCCTGCGGATTGCCGCTTTGCAGCGCCGCCGAGACCTGGGCCAGGCCATCCTGAATCCCGACGACAGCGGTGTTGATCAACATCGCCCCGTCCGCCGCCTGAGTCGCACCGGCGGCGAAGAACTGAACCTTGGCGGTGGCGACGCCGTTGCTTTGGGCAGCCGTCATCCCGGCGGCGCCAGCATCGGCCACCAGTTGCATCGCCTGCTGGAGGTCGCTGCAGCCAGGCGGCGGTGGCAAGACAGCGCACAGCTGCGTCATCCCCGCGATCAGACTCGCATTGGCTGCGAAACTCTTGGCCACGACAGTAGCGGCGGCGGCGCTGACCTCGGCCATCTCGGTGGCAGCGACGGCGGTGAGCGCATCGGCTAACTCGCGCAGTTTCGCATCCAGTTCAGCGCTGCCTGCCGCCGTCGCGCGTGCCACTTGATACAAGGTGGCACCGGGGGGCAGCGGGTTTACCACGGGGTCACTCGGCGATCCGATGACCGCGGCGATCTTGCGAACTGCCTCGGCCAATGCCGCCGACGTCTCGACCGCAACCGGTAGACCTTTGGGACCCGCCAAGGTGTCCAGGCCGGCGGTGAGTTGAGTCAGTCCGTCGCTGAGCCCGGAGAGTCCACTGGTCAGGCTGGAGGAGCCCTGTTGGGCGGCATTCAGGCCAGTGGCCAACTGCTGGGAACTGTCCTGCAAGGTCAGCAAGCCAGCAGTCAGCTGAGCTGTCCCCTGGGCGATCTTCAAGGTGGACTCGTCGATGTCGCCCAGCCCGTCGGCCAGGCTTCTGTTCCCCTTCAGCGTGTCATCCAGCATTCCGGTGGAGAACCCGACTGCAGCATCCTCACTTGAGGTGACCGGCACGACCTCCATCCGCACCGGCGGAACCTGCAGAGAATCGGCGGCAATCCGCAGCTGATAGCGCTGCGTGTAGTCACCGAGGGGCGGATAGAGCACCAGGTTCCAGGTGGCCTGGGAGCGTCCTTCCCTGGTTGTCTCGAGCACGGCTCCTGGTGCCGAGAGCAACCGTTGGCCGGGCGCCAGCACGATCCGCAACGTGCCGGCGAACGGAGCGAACACCGGCTTCTTCTCCGAGTGTTCAACTCCCTGGGCGTCTTGGTAGGTGATGGTCTGGTCTTTCACCGTCGTGTTGGTGACGGTATAGGTGACCTGCATCTCACCAGCGCCCCCGGTCACCGCTTCGGGTGCCACAGCCTGGCCAGCCCGCTGGTACTCCGCATGCAGGGCCACCGGCAACGGCTTGCCGAACGTTGCCTGCGTGGTCACGGATCCGATCGGGCCCCCGACCGTGACGAGAGCGTCGGATCCGGTGGTCTTCGGGCTGCCGCGCTGACCGACGTAGGTGATGTCGGTCGTCGACGTCGGATTCTTGTAGGTCTTCTCCGGGAGTCCCGTCGCCGAGAGCCGGTCGATCAGAGTGGCCGACGTCGGTAACCCAGACGGGCCCAGATCGGCCACGACCAATTCGTCGTTGACCAACCTGGCTGCTGGCGGATCCACCGCCGGATCAGCCGCCGACCTTGCCGAGGCTGGCGCGGTAACCGCCGGGACCAGCAGGGAAGCAACCAGTGGGGCAGCGATGAGCCGACCGGCTATCCGCCAGGGACGCGACCTCATGACCGACCGCCGACGGAGTCGCCGCTGGGCTCGCCGCCGACGTTCTCCCCTTCGCCGCCAGCCGAATCCGGCGGTGGCCGGAACCGTTGGTAAGGGTCACCCGTCGGCGGCGGACCTTCGCTCGGCTCCGCCAAACCGACACTCGAGAGCCGACTGGAGGTCGCTCCGACGGCCGGGCGGAGAGCGACAGAAGTCGACGCCTGGGGCGCTGCCGGCGGCAGCACCGGTGGCGCGGCCGAGGTCGGCGACCCCCGATGGCCGCGCCGCCGATCCGCACTGAACGTACGACCGACCGTCGCCACCAACAGCGCCAACAGCCCCGGCAGCAACGCTGCGGAGAGGATCTGGCTCACACCCACACCCTGCCCTGACAGCGCAGCCACCGCGTCAGGAACCACTGCCATTCGGGCCACCACTAGCGCGATACCACCGAAAGCGGCCGGGATCCAGATGGATCGAGCGCCCGCGACCAGGATGAGAACACCAGTGATCGCGACCGACCAAGCGAGCAGCCAACCGTTGGTCCGATCGGGCGCGCCGGCCGCGCTGACAATTCCGGCGACGAATGCCATCAGAGCCGCACCTGCGACGAAACTCAGCGCCCGCGGCAAGGCGCCCCAATCCACTTCGCGTCTCTTCAACGGCAGCACCGCAATCAACCCGCCGCAGACCGCTGAAAGCGCTGCGGCCGGCAACAGGGCCGCCTCCGGGCCGGCGATCACAAAGGCGGAGGCGCAGGCCGCCATTACGCCAACTGCGGCCCAGAGCGCGGGGGCGCGTGGACTGCGGCGACCGCGGGGCTCGGTTGACTCGGCCATGATGGCCACCGCGTCCAGTGCCGCGGGGTCACCTTCGACGTGCATCTGCGGAAGCAGTCGGTCGAGCCATCCCGGT
>JAUPKO010000806.1 GCA_030837395.1 Actinomycetota bacterium
CCCGGAAATGCAATTAGGCGGGGGATATCCCCGCCTAAAGGGTGGACCAGGGCCTTTCGGCCAGCCCAGCAGAACCAGAGTAGCACTTCAAGCGGCCTATTTGGCTCCATCCCTTATGCGTCGGGACCCGAAGGGCGGCGTTGCCGTGGCGAAGCCATCCCGAGCATAAGGGATGGAGCAAGGCGACACGCCGCTCGCGGCCCTGCCTTCAGGGTCAACGAGCCACGTCAGGGCACCCCGACCAACACGCGTCCGGGGATCCCCAACCCTAGGTCTCGCCCCCTCGAGAGATCCCGACCCAACTGGGACCTCGAGAATCAGCCGCGACGGTCCGAACTGGGTGAGCTCAAGGCTGCTCTTCCAGCCTCCGTCGCCACGAGTAGAAGAGCTCTTGACTACGCCGGTTGGCATGCGGGTCGTCACCGTAGTGCTGCCCAAAGCGCATCACGGCGTTGTCCACAAGTTCCGGTTCTCCGTCGCTCGCCTGGATGGCAGCCAGGTAGGTATAGGTCGCCAGCGTGGAGGTGACGGGAACCAGCGAGACAAGAGCGTCGTGGTATCCCTGAAAGGTGTGGATAAGGCCGCTGCGCTTCCGAGTCCACCATGCGAGCATCGACTGTTGAGTCACGACGGCTTCGCCCACATAGGTCTTCCCCGAGAGCCCAGCCTCTATTTCAAGTGGCCCCCACGCGATCAACTCCTCTTCCCGAGGAATGCCCAAGGAATGCGCGTAAAGCGCGAGCTGATGGCTGAGGCGATCCTCTTCAGGGATCCCCTCGACTCGCCTACGCTCGATGCTCCAAACGAAAGCAGCCTTGCGACCAGCCTCAGTCTGCAGTTCCGGTCGGGCACCCCCAGGGAAGTCCATCTGTAGTGGTTTCTGCTTCCTGAAGAGACCCACTAGCGATCCGCCTCTCTTTGACGGGAATGCAGCAACGCTGTCTCGCGCGATGCTACCGGCGGGCGGCCGAGCGTCGCAGATGCAGTCGTGGACGGTTTCGCGCATGTCCCGCCACTCCTCAGATGGCGGTCATGCTCGGCATCGTGCCGCCCGCCATCACACGAACGGTGTCCGCGAGCTGATCCATCTGATCGGCGATGGAGTCCAGGGACTCAGCAAGGTTGACCTGTCGAATCTCGATCCGCGGTCCTCCGTGAACTACTGAAAACGGAGGCAGGAATCGATCTGTAGTCGCGTACACCATGAGACCGACGGGCAGATTCAGGGCCGTGAGGTAGGCATGCATCTGGTACACGTCGGCGTTGGGGATGCTTGAGTCAGGACGCTTGTACTTGCAGTCTCCGACGAATCGGCACGCGGTGCGCTGCCGGTCCCACCAGGACAGGTCGGGTTTGAGAGGGACCCACCGCCGGTCGCGATCGAGATAGAGACGGGGGGTGTGGTTGCCATCGGGGAACGTCCGGCTGTCGAGACGGAGGCGATCTCGGAGGCTGACTCGAACGAAGTCTTCGAAGACAGTGTTCATGTCGATCAGGAATGCCATGGCGTCACGAATGCCGGCTCGGGACTCAAGAGACATCCCCGCGAGGATGAGCCGGGCCAGGCCGACCGCCGGGCGGTATCGCTCATTGATTCGCGTCCAGTGCGGTTCGGGAACGCGGGTCGGCGAGAACGGGCGATCGGCGACCCCGTCGAGTTGGAGCCTTAGCCAGGTGAGGTCTTGTCGCGCGCGTGGGGTCCGAACCCGCATCTGCCCGAGCCGGACTGCCGCTGCACGGATGAGTTGGTGCTCCAGAACGTCGTGGGTGTAGTCGTCGTATGTCACCGAAACCGGCAGCGGCAGACCCTGCCGCTGCTGGACTTGCGCGGCGAAACGGATGCGGCCCTTGACGGTCGCAAGCACGTCGTCGGTACTGCGATATCCCTGCAGGAGGCCCGAGCGCAATGCCTGACGCGTGAGCGTCGCGAGAGCGGTTGTCAGGGCTTCAACGAGGCCGACGGAGCTGGCCAGGGATGCGCTGGGGTTCTTCCATGCGCGAGGGTCGAAGGCCAGCGACGACAGCGCGATGACCTTGGCTGGACCGATCTTCGGTTCGATCTGAACCGAGAGGTCGCCGATCCGCACGATGCCGACCGTGCTGCCCGGCGTGAGGTCGTAGTGGTCGCTCGTGTGCGCTGTCGGTGAGATCCGCAGCGAGGGTACGAGTTCGTTAAGAGCGTCGCGTTGAGCCACGGTGAGGAAGACGGACGGGGTTGTCCGCCATTCCCAACACTCAACGACGCGCTTCAACGGTGTCAGGTCTCCTGAAGCGATTCGCCCTGGTCGTCTGTGGCGCCCTCCACTGAGGTGCCGGAGGTCGCTTGGTCGAGCCCCTTCGGCGCGCGGAGTCGCGCGAGGGTGAAGTCGTCGACCTGCTCGGGGTCACTGAAGAACTGCTCCTCGAGGTAGGGCAGAACCGAGTACTCCCAGACCCTGGTGAGGATCTCCTCATCCAAGTCCGTTCGCAGGAAGTGACTGGGGCCAATCGCCAGGTTGCGGTCCATAAGCATGCTGTTGGCGAGCGCTACAAGGGTGGCGACATGCCCCATTTCGGGTCGGTGCTTGGCAAGCCAGTCGACCAGCAGCCGGTCGATCGGAGCCCGATCAGGGAAGAACGGGACGAAGTGGAAGCGACGGCGCAGTGCCGCGTCGAGGAGGGCGATGGATCGATCGGCGGTGTTCATCGTCGCGATGATCTTCAAGTTCTTTGGAAGCGCAAAGGGTGTTGAGGAGTATTGCAGCCGGATGGCCTCATCGCGGTACTCCAGCAAGAAGTACAACTCGCCAAGAACCTTGGAGGTGTTGGCTCGGTTGATCTCGTCAATTAGTAGGACGTGGTTCACGTCGGGGCGGGCTTCGGCGGCAGCCGCCAGCCGCTTCAATGGGCCGTCAATAATGGCGTAGGTGATCTGCTCGTTATCGGTTAATTGCGGGCGGTAGCCTTCGACGAAATCCTCGTACGCGTAGGAGGGATGGAACTGGACCGTCTCGACGGTGCCTCCTCCTACTGCGACGAGTTCGGCCAGTTGGCGTGCGACGTAGGTCTTGCCAGTACCGGGTGGTCCGTAGAAGATGATCTGACCCTTGTCCTCGAGCAACCACAGGGTGCGTCGGACCCATTCCTCTGGCAGCAGGAGTTCGGCTGCCAGGGTGACGATCGGGTCGCCGAGGTCCGGCGTTGCGATGTCACGCTTGATGAGCCACCAGGAAAACTCCTGCATGCCCCACGCGTCGTCCCCGAAGTACGGCTCCAGGGCTTGCCGAAGGCGGTCGTTGGCCCAGATGGCCGCGCCCGCCTGCGTCAGTCCCTCAGGGATCTCCCCCAAGTCGAGGAGCCGGAGCACGTCGATCTTGCCGACGCCGTTGCGCGAGACAGTGACGTAGATCGGCATCCACCGGTCCGGCTCGGTGACGGCGAGGGCCTTGGTGAGCAGAGCCTCACCCAGCCCCGAAACGCGCCGCTCCCCCGACAGCAACTGCTGCATCCGCTCCTCAAGTTCCCCATCCCCGCGCAACAAGTACTCGAGCGCCTCGGCGATCCGCTGTGCCCCACTGGCCGTTTGGAGTTGGGTGTTGAAGTGTGACTGGGGTCCCGGCGAACCGTAGGCACCTCCTGCGAACCGGCGCAGCGTGTCGAGGTCCGGGTCGAGCAACGCCTCGGCTGTGAGTGCAGCCGCCAGGTCCGATCGCTGCGCCTGGCGTTCGGGGTCGCCCTCGTACGGGTAAGGCTTCTGCTCACGGAACATGTCGACCAAAGCGGAAAGGTCGGTCACTGTCTTCTCCTCACGGAACTTGCGAAGTCCATCCTTGTCGGACTGTGACCAGCCCTCTGGAGGCGACGATTTGAGGACCGTCCAGAGCAGTCCCTGGGCATCGAGACGGTCGCGGAGGTTGACGCCCCGAGACGCGAGTCGATCTCGGTACTGGTCCAAGAACTGCACACCGGCCTCGTAGGCGCCTTCTGGCCTGTCACGCCCGGGCGGTTTGATACCCACGAGGCGGTAGGCGAGCTCATAGGCCGAAGGGCGGTAAACCGCGACGTCGGCCGGGTCCAGCCCCAGGAGGAGGTACGAGGCCACATTGGCTCGGGTGCCCGCTCCGGAAACCGTGGGCGGCAGCCTGTCCGTGAATGCTGCGACCGCCGCCACCGCATCCCGACCCTCCTCCCACAGTTCCTCGAGAGCAGCCCTCGCTTCATCAGGGCTCTCGACCGCCCACTCCTGAAGGGGACCACCGACGCGGTAGTCCACGATGTTGTTCGGCGAAGCCAGCGCCCGTTTCAGGAGTGGTTGCCAGTCCTGGCCGGCGAGGACGGCGTCGCGCAGATCCCGGATGCGCTCCGCCAGCTCGAGCTTGTAGTCACGCTCGGCTGCATCGAGGTTCACGCTCGCGGCGATCCGCTCGCTCCAGTGCAGGAGGCCGTCCCAATGAGGGACGGATCCTGTCGGCGAACAACGTGCCAGCAGTGCCCACCACTGGTCCTCGGTCATCTTCTGGTTGGTGCCTCCCCAGGGTCGCTGCAGCACGTCGAGGCCGCTCAGGCCCGGAGTCGCTCGGACGTCGGCTTTCAGGAGGGCCGGCATCACGTGGCGGGTGACCCGCAAGGGAACTCCCCAGTCACTGTCGTCATCACCGGGACGGAAATCCGGCTTCGATCGCTCGAACGGCGATCCGGTTATGACCGTCAGGGCGTAGAAGCCTGCGTGGTCGCCCGCTTCCCAGAGGGCTACACCATCACCTGGCTGCATCTGGTCCCGATACCGACTGACTACCCATGGTTCTTGGCTGCCGACCGGCATCGTCGACAGGTGCTCGATCAGGCTCCACTGTTTCGGGTTGGCTTGGAAAGTCCAGTAGTTCCTTTCGGGTGTCTGC
>JAUPKO010000807.1 GCA_030837395.1 Actinomycetota bacterium
CCGCTCTGGTGGCGGGCCGGTCGACCGGCAGCGGGGGGTGGTTGTTGGCGACTCAGTAGCTGGGCAGCTCGACGTCGCACGGTTGCCCGCACAGCGGGCAGATGATCTGGCAGGGCTGGGTGCAGTCACACGGTTCGGCGCGCGTTCCTTCCCTGTGGGCCAGGCAGTCCTTGCACCAGGTGAACGGCATGTCGAGATCGGGTCCGAACACGACGCTGATGGTGGTGAAGTCCCCGTCGGCGTTGATGAGTTCTCGACCGGTGCGCCAGGTCCAGCCGTGCCGGTTGGGGCAGAACAATTCGACGGTGTCGGCGTCGAACCACTCGGCGATGTCCCGGGCGTAGTCGGTGTGGACGATCGGCAGAGTGCGCCCGAGTTGGACCACGGCAATGGGGCCGTGGTCCACGGTGCGGGCGCGTGCGATCCACAGATCGGTGTCCAGGCGCGTGCCGGAGTGGACGATCACGTCAGGTCCGGCGTCCGGGTCGGTCGGATCCGGACTGGCGTATCCGTGGGCAACGCACCAGGACAGCACGATCTCCGACCAGGTCGACTGCCGGTTCCCCTGCGGGGCGACGGGAGATGGGACGTCGGGATGCTCTGCCCAGTCCCACAGATCGCGGGTGAGGTTGTCGATCTCCCCGGCGGTGCGGTGTTCCAGCCACGCGAGGGTGTCGATCGTGATCCGGCCGTCCCGGATCTGTGCGTGGATGCCCATCGAAGTCCTCCTTATTGTCGTCGAGATGGGCTGTCCCGGGATCACTGGTCGGTCGGTGCTGGCGCGGCGTGCAAGTGGTCGGGCACACGGGCAAGACGAGCCGCCAGGCTGGCCTCGACCTGATCCCGGGTGGTGTCGGCGCGAGCGCAGGTCACCAGGTGTTGGGCGAGCGGGTGGTGGGGCTGGTCGGAGATGGCCCGATGGAGGGCGACCCAGAAGGAGGGGAGGTGGCCGTGCCGGTAGGCGGTGGCGGCGATCAGGGCCCATGCCGGTCCGCTCCAGCGGGGTGGGGCTGCGGTTGCCAGATCGAGGTACATCCGGCGTGCGGATAGGTCGTCCCAGGCCAGGCAGCCCTCAGCGACCTGTGGATCGTTCAGGCCGGTCAGCAGGGCGGCGGTCATGACCGGCAGCGCTATCCCGGTGGTGCCGTTGGTGTAGGCGGTGTGCTGCATGTCGAGCAGGAGTCGAGCGACCGTCTGGTTGACAGCGGGATCGTCGGTCGGGATGAACGGCAGCCGTGCGTCGACGGCGTCCATCGACGACGGATGCCCGACCGGTATCTTAAGTACCGAATCATCCACCCGTGTTACCTCACCGGATTTCGGAAGATCGCTCGGGCCGTCTGCGGACTCGAAGAAGTCGGCCCCGACGTGCAGGGGTGCTCCGGTGAGTCCGCACGACCGCTGACCGCAGACTCCCGGCGTTCGGCATTCCAGCTGCCACCAGCGTCCGGCCGACGCCACGATGACGTCGGCGACCGGAAGTGGCGCGGTTTCGCGGAAGCCTTCCAGAACGATGGCGTCGCCGGTGTCGCAGTAAGCGATCAAGCTGACGGCGTCGAACCCGGCCCCGACGCCGGCCAGGAAGAGGTCCCAGTAGTCCCAGATCGTCTGCAGGTTCTGACCTACCAGACTGGAAACGGGGTGCTGGGCGACGGCCGTGATGTCGCCGTTCCTGATGCCCAGGATGACCAGGCTGTCGGTGGTCGAGAAGCCGAACCGGCGGGGCAGGTCGACCAGCAACGGAGCCCACCGTGCGTCGTCAGTGCCGTCGGGGCGGCGGTCGTGGGAGTTGCCGCTGGTGTTGGGGTCGTTCGTCATGAGGAGGTGCTCCTGTTCTTCGGAGGGCTGGGTGTTTCGGGCATGGGTGCGGCCGGACCCCGGGTGATGGGGTCCGGTCGCGTGTAGGAATTCGACGAGCGGATTCGGTTACGGAGCTGGAGTGGTGCCCGGAGGTGTCGCGGCCTGGACGATGGCGAGATGGTCGCGGGGGGACAGGGAGTGCACGATGCGGGTGGCGGTTGCCAGGTAGATCAACCGGTCCGCGATGGAGGTTGAGGCTGGGCGAAGCAGTTGTCCGGCCGGGGCGATCAATACGTCGCCGACGATGGGATGCTGCCAGTGCAGAGCCACGTACACGGTTGCCCCTGCTTGATAGGCACCGAGTTCCTCCGGTGACAGGTGGAACGGGCTGTAGGGATACGAGTTGAAAGCGAGCATGGCCAGGACCCGGGGTTGGGCCTGGAACCGTCGCCTCGCCTCGGGCAGCGGAAGCTTCTCGGGGTTTCGGCGATGCTCAGCGAGGTAGTCCTGCCAGGGACGGGCCGGCGGGGTCGTCGCGGCGATGTGTTGCGACCACGTCCACCAGCGAGCGGTGGCTGACTGACGTGCGGGAATGGTGAGCGCGGACAGGTCCAGCCGGTACAGACGGCCTCCGGCTGCGTGGTGGATGCCGCTGCGGTGACGGATCGGTTCCAGCAGATCGCGCTCCGACCAGCGGGTCACCAGACCAGGTATGCCGTGATGGCGGACCGGGAACGCGGGGACCGGCAGGTGCGCGGTGAAGTTGTGCCAAGCCAGCAGGCGGCTGACGTTGGCCCACGTCAGAGACGTGGCGTCGGGGATCACCACGACGACGATTCCGCCCTCGACGCGATCGATCGCGTCAGGAGCATCGACGTCAGGAACGTCGCAAGGCGAACCGGCAATGGACATGGAAGAACTCCTTTCGAGAAACGAGCGGGCGGGCTACTTGGGATGGGACGAGATCGGACGGGGTGAGCCGTCGGTATTCGTGATCGGCGTTCATGAGTGGTGCGGTGGTGGTGCTGCTCTCCGTGGCCGTGGGTGGCTGTGCCGGGGTGACAGGTTCCGACCGTCAGGTGGGGACCGGTCACCGGTGCGGGGACAGGCGGATCCGGGCCGGACCCGAGGGGGTGAGGAGAGGTGGTGCGGGAGAGAACGATCTCGACGCTAGGGTGCGTTTCTGACAGACCCTGACTGTCAGGTTCTTGCGAACCGGCCTGTGACCTGCACTGTCAGGTTCACTCGCAGAGCCGGGTGGTGTCCTGCCAGGTCTGTCGGAGCGGAGAAAGTAGGAGCTACCACTGGCCGGTCGTCAGCGGCTGGCTGCGTAGATCCAGGCGACCGGCTCTCCAGTTCGGGTTGTGGGCGGAGTCGGACCCGTGGTGGCTGTCCAGGTCGGTGAGGCGAACGCGACGCCACGCGTCGGCGGGTAGCCAGACGGCGTCGGCGGGGTCCCTGTCATGGGTCGCGGTGGCCACCGGGACCTCCACGTGGGTGCTCTCCAGATGACGACGCAGATTGATCTCGCGTTGGCGTCCGGGGAGCCAGAACAAGACGGGGTAACGGGGGCCGCCGCTGCGAGCGAGCCGGGCATAGGCGGCCAGTTTCGCGGTGACGCGGGGAAGGTCCTCGGTGCCGAGATCGACTTCGAGGAACAGGCCCACGGTGCGGCCGTGTGCCGTCCACAGGGCGTGCCCGTCGGGCCTGATGCCGAGGAACGCGGCGGTGGCGGCGCGTTCGGACCACCACCGGTCCAGGCTGGCGGTGGGAGTGGCGCGGGCTGTGGTGAGCAGTCGGACGAAGAACTCATTGGTCACCAGCAAGTGGCCAAGGGCAGGGTTCGCCATCAGACGGATGACCTTGTCTCGGTGGGCGCGGTCGCTGTCCGGACGGCGTCCGGCCACAGCGGCCTGGAACCGGGCTCCGGTCGGTCCGAGAGTCCATCTCCACTCCTGGGGTCCGCCGGAGAGGCTGGCCTGCCGGAACCGGTCGAGCAGCTGCACCCGGTGCAACAGCCGCAGGCGGGCCTGGCAGGTGCGCAGACCCGTGAAGAAGAGCCGGTGGATCTGATCCGTGGTCAGCACCTGATGGTTCTCCAGCAGACCGAGCAGACGTCGGTCACGATCGGTCAGGTGGGACAGGGCAAGCAGCGGGTCACCTACCCGCGAGGGACGTGCAGTCGAAGTGGAGATCATGAGGCGGCCCCAGGGAGAGAACCCCCGTTGGGAGGGGGTGTCTGGTCAGGTGTCGATCGGGTGTCGGCGGCGAACGTGTAGGTCAACGGCCGGTCAGCCGGGGTGCGGGGGTATCGGTGGACGCTCGTTCACGGATCGGGGCAGCGACCCTGACAGCGAGGACGTCAGCGAGGGAGTCAGGCGCGCGTGGGCCGGTCCTCACCAGGTGCCGGGGAGGCGGGCCACCGTGTCGGTCGGGGCCTGCGCGACGGTGAAGAACCCGGTGCCCCGGAGCCGGTCGGTGAATCGTCGTCCGTGACCACGCCGTCGACACGGGCGGTACGCGCGCGAGCACAGGAGGCACGGATCACGTCGGCCTGGCCGAGCGGCTCGGGAGGCGGCTGGGTCGTGAAGGTGAACGCCGGTAGCTCGCGGCCACTCACGATCAAGCGGGCGA
Source organism: Actinomycetota bacterium (assembly GCA_030837395.1). Classification (GTDB taxonomy): domain Bacteria; phylum Actinomycetota; class Actinomycetes; order S36-B12; family UBA10799; genus JACJWR01. The sequence continues at coordinate 4,435 of JAUPKO010000807.1, forward strand.
CGGCGGTGAACACGTCCAGGTGGGCGAGGTCGTGCTCGGACAGTTCGGGCAGGGTGTGTTTCGACAGCTGCCGCGCATCATCCGGGTCGATAGTGAAGATGATTTTCGAACGGGCGTTGGCGGAGAGCGCGGCGAGGGTTTCGGCCGGGAGCTGGGCGAGGTTCTGGTGGGCGAGGACCAGTCCCAGATGGAAGCCGCGAGCTTCGGCGAGCATGTCGTCAACGCTGCCGGGAAGATTGAGGAAGTTCTGCGCCTCATCGATGTAGAGGGTGGCGTCTCGCCGTTTGTTTTCGGGGATGGAGGCTCGGGCGATGGCGGCCTGCCAGGTCCTGGCCACGATGAGGGAGCCCAGGATTCGGGCGGTGTCCTCTCCGAGGATTCCTTTGGGGAGGCGGCACAGCAGGATCCCGCCGTTCAGGACATCGGACATCCGGAAGCTTGACACGGTGGTCCCGATGACGTCCTTGACAAAGTCACGCAGCAGAAAGGCCCTCAGCCGGGCGAGGACAGGGCCGATGACCTGGGCGCGGAGCCCGTCGTTCATCGAGTCGTACCAGGTCCAGAATCCTCCCAGACCTTCCGGATCTGTCAGCCCCGTGGTGAACCGGGCCCGGAACACGCGGTCATTCAACAATGGCGGGATCAAGGCGAGGGTGGGGGTGGCGTAACGCATCAGAGTCAGGCACGACACGCGCAGGGTGTCATCGATACGGGGCCCCCAATGCCGTTGGAAAATCTTCGCAAAGATTCCGACCAAGTTGTCCACCGCCAGGTGAGCGTCCGCGTCAGGACCGGTTTCCAGGGGGTTGAAGCAGTCCGAATTCGGCTGGTCGGGGTCGATCAGGTGTACCCGATCGGCGAAGGTGGCGGGGATCCGGTCGAGAATGTCAGTGATCAGGTCACCACGCGGGTCGATCACGACGACACCGCGATGCGCGTGAATATCAGCCAGGATCATGTTCAGGAGCACTGTCGTCTTCCCGACGCCGGTCTTGCCGATCAGATGCACATGCTGGCGCCCGTCCGGTACCGCCAGACCGACGGCCTGCCCGCCCACGTGCGCTCGCCCGATCACTTTCACGCCCCGCCCGCCGGAGGGGACGGAGACGGGGGCGGGGACGGCGGCGGCGCGGGCTCGGTCCAGGCCGGGTACCGCGACGTCCTGGGGCAGGGCGGCCAAGGCGGCGAGTTCCTCGACGGTGACCACGAATCCCCGGCCCAAGCGCCGACTGGCGAGGACGTGTACCGGGTGGGCCATCCGCATCCGGCGGAGGGTGTTGGGGCGGGTGTAGGTCGCTGAGGCGGACGCGAGAGTGTGAGCCAGTCCGGTCATCCGGTCACGGACCTGCGTACGGCGCTCTTCGAAGGATCGGCTGTCCGCGGAATTAGCGGGGCCGTCGGGGAGGTGAGTGGCGACGGCGTACCGGATGGCGATCTCGTAATGCGGGATGCTGGCGACCTTGTCGACCACACTGCGGCGTCCGGCGTCCTGGAACGGATCCCGCGAAGCCACGGTTCTCGCGGGTGATGTCGCCGTGCGGGTGGTGGAGCGGCCGGGCAAGAACACCTCCAGGACGGCCAACACCGCCTCGACGGTCCACCGCGCCACCGCAGTAACCGCTGCGGGCGCCGCCGAAGCGGGGTGGCGGACGCCGGACGAGGTGGCGCTGTCGGCGATGGTGTGAGCGGCCTGCCGGGTGGCGCGGATCCGGCGGGGGGTGGCGGGCCGGGCCAGGACCTGCACGCAGGCGTGCTCGCGTGCGTGCAGCGTGGCGCCCGCTGCGAGCAGGGGCCTCAGCGGGTCGCCGTCGTGGTCGGTCCGTAGCGGGACGGCGTCGACCTGGGCGGGCCACCAGGCGCCTCCGGCGTCGATCAGCTCGGACCGGCGCGGAGTCGCGGCCGGGCCACCGCTGCCAGGCGTGCTCGATGCGGCCAGCCCGGTCGGGCTGGTGGGGATGGGGGGCTCGGCGGGGGTGGTGGTCCAGGTGGCGGCTGGCCACGCGGCGGCCACGGCCGCTTCCACAGCGCCGGGCGGGATGGTGCCGGGCACCCAGATCCTGATGGTGAGGTGCCGCCCTGCCCAGATGTACTCCCACGCGACGTGCGGGGTTCCGTAGATCAATCGCCGCGTCCGGGCGGGGGTCAGAACCCCGGCCAGGGTCTGCCACAGCGACCGGGCACTGGTGGCGTCGACCTCGGCCGGGGCTGCGATGGTCACCCACCGGGCTTCCGACGTCAGCCGTTGATGCCTCCACGACTGCACCCGGCCCCACCCGATCACCGTCAGGACGGCGAGCATCAGGCCGGCCGTGACAGCGGTCAGCACCATCGGAAGGGTGAGGGCGTTCATGGGCGTCTGCCGAGCAGGGGAATGGGGGCCCCGGAAGCCATGTGATCTTCTTCGTGGGAGGCGACGACGCGGAAGGGGATCCGGAAGGTGCCCGCCAGCATGAGGCCCTCTCCTTGCGGTGCGTTGAGGAGTAGCCGGGCTTCGGCGTCGGTGAGGGCGAAGGCCGTCGCGACCGAGTCGATGGCTTGGGGTGCCTGGCGCAGGAGGATCTGGGTGGCTGCGTTGGACACCACGGCCAGGCCGAGATCGGAGCCGAGGACGTCGGCGGCGTCCTGGGTGACGACGGTCAGGCCGGTGTGGCGTTTCCTGGCGGCTTTGGCCATGCGGTACAGGAAGCGGGCGCCTTCGCCGTCGCGCATCAGCGTCCACGCCTCGTCCACGACCACCAGGCGCCGTACGGGAGTCGTACCGGCGGGGGTGGGGGTATCGGTGTCACGCCAGATGGAGTCCAGGGCGAGCAGGGTGCCTGCGGCACGGATCTCGTCGGGTAGATGACGCAGCGACCAGACGGTCAGCGGGGCTCCTCTGCCGCCCTGCGTACCTGTCGTCGTCGCGGTGGTGGGGCCGTTGAGCAGGTGGGAGAAGGTTCCGTGGGTCCACGGATGCAGGCGTGCGGCGAGGGCGTGCCCCGCCGGATCGGCGTCCGTGGTCAAGGTTGTGGCGAGGTCGGCGAGGACCGGGGCGGTCCGGTGCCAGGTGGCCGGGTCGAGGGTGATGCCCGCTGCGGCATAGGTGGCGCTGATCGCTCTGTCCAGGACGGCGCGTTCGCTGGGGGTGGGAGGCTCGCCGAGCAGGACCGCGATCAGGGTGTGGAGCCACAGGCCCCGCCGGATCACCGTGTCCGGGCGTCGATCGTCTGGGGGCAGGTCGAACGGATTGACCTGCACCCCGGGCTTGCCGAGCTGGACGACGGTGCCGCCAACCTGCTCGGCCATGGCGACGTACTCATCCTCCGGATCGATCACCGCCACCGTGATGCCTTGGTAGAGGTTTCGCAGCACGTCGAGTTTGACCAGGTAGGACTTGCCCGCTCCGGAGCGGGCCAGGACGACGGCGTTGTGGTTGTCCTGGCTCCATCGGTCCCACAGCAGGACCCCGTTGGAGGTGGGGTTGATGCCGTACAGCACCGCACTGGTGCTGGGGCGCGTACCGGGAGCCGGTGCGGGCAGGTCGGGAGAGGCGAACGGGAATGCCGAGGCCACGGCGTCGGTGTCCAGGATCCGGCGCATCCGGACCCGGTCCACCCCTATCGGCAGGGTGGTGGTGTAGCCCTGATGGTGACGCCAGGTCGCCGGGGCCAGATCCAGCAGCACCGACGCCGCCGCCGAACGCACCTGGGCACACACCTCGTCCAGTTCCGGCTGCGTGCGAGCGTGAACGGTGAGGTAGACGCCGACGCGGAACAGCCGGGACGCTCCCCGTGCGACCCGTTCGGCCAGGTCCGCGGCGTCGTCGGCGGCGGCCTCGATCCGTGGGTCGCCCAGTCGTCCGGCGTCGGCGTCCAGACGGCGGGTGGATTCCAGGCGGGCTCGCTGGCGATTGAGCAGCGGCGCGGCCGCTGCGGCGGGGATCGGCTCGACGTGTACTGCCACGTCGACGCGTCCGGGGAAGGAAAGGAGCGGTTCCAGCCAGGCGGGTCCGACGGTGACCG
>JAUPKO010000808.1 GCA_030837395.1 Actinomycetota bacterium
CAATCACTTGGCCTACTCATATGGCATGATGAGGACCATCGGGAGTTGAAACTCCCCGGCGAAAAGCGGGAGGTGACGAGATGTGGGGCCCCTGGAAGAGTCGGCGGCCAGACGGGCCCCACTCTAAGGAAAGGGGCACCAGCACCCGCCCAACTGCAGGTGCTGTTCACAGCGGGGGGAGCATGCGGCCAGACGGGCCCAGTTCCAGACGAACCCTGCGGGGAGCAGCGACCTCTCGGTCTCCAAGGTCGAATCGACGACGAATTTCATGAACAAGTCGACGGCAAAAACGAGGGGGCCTCCGAGTCGGCGGTCTCGGTCGACCCGACATACAAAAACGCCGCTCACCGGTTGTCCGAGCCTGCCCTAGGCGCAGTGCGACCCTCGAGCGAGTTGCTGGGCCGCGAACCGGCCAGCGTTCTGGACGGCGAGCTCGAGTCGCTCGTCCAGACGCAGGTGCCCGCCAGAAGGGCACCGTTTCCCCGATCACCCTCCGACAATGGTCGCATTGACAAATCGCTCGCTGAAGTCGACGATGAGTCGCTCCACTTTGCGCGCTCATTATTATGTTCCGTCGAGATTAAGTCCGCGACGGATTTTCAGGAGGTCATCCACGAATTGCTCGGTCACTTTCCCGGCATTTTCGTCGATGTTTACGGGGGAACTCCGGCCAAGCTTCCGCCACTCGTCATCGACCTCCAACCCGGCGCTCGCCCGGTTGCCCTTCCGGTTCGCCGCGTTAGCGATGCTGTTGGCAAGGCAATTTCGGAGCAGATTGACGATTGGCTCAGGCAGAAGATCATATATCCATCTGCCTCGGCGTGGGCTGCCCCGCTGCACGCCGTGAAGAAGCGAGGGCCTGACGGCAAGTTGGTTTGCCCTGCGGCGTGGAGAATCACTGTGGATTACCGCCGCCTCAATCTGTTGACGGTGAGAGATGCAGGCCCGGTCCCACTGGTGGCGGCGCTGTTTGATGCAGTTCCTAGGACCTGGCGCCTGTTTGCCAGCATTGACTGGCGCTCCGGGTATTTGCAACTCGCAGTTGCCCCTGCCTCTCAGCATTTGACAAGCTTTGTCGCGTTCCACCATGGCGTTCTCAAGCAATTCGCTTTCGCTACGATGCCATTTGGCTTGGTCAACGCCCCGGCACATTTCGAGCGCTGTGCCACCACGATGCTCGATGGTCTGCTATTTAAGGTCGCGCTGAACTACTTTGACAACTGTCTTATTGGAGGTTCTTCGGAGCGCGACCACACCAACGCGCTGGCCCTTGTCCTTGGCCGTTGTGCGCACTTTGGGGTGCGGCTTCGACGAGACAAGTGCATCTTCGGCGCTGGCTCTGTGCCATGGCTCGGGCATGTCTTATCTCCAGGCCTGCGCAGCCCGGACCCTTCTCGCATCAAGGCAATCTTGGAGGTCCCCGCGCCAACCTGCGTACGAGAGCTGCGAGCGTTTGCCGGCCTCTGCTCTTATTACCGCGCCTACATTCCCCGGCTGTCATCCCTCATGGCTGGTTTATCTGACCTGACGAGGAAGGATACGCCCTGGGATTGGACACCGGAGCGTCAGCGCACATTTGACCTGATCAAGACTAAGTTCGGGGAGGCGATCTCGCTGACTACGTTTGACCCCAATCGGACCACGATCTTGCAGGCGGACGCCAGTGAACATGGCGTGGGCGCCGCTCTTGTTCAACAAGATTCCGCGGGAGCGTGGCGCCCTATCTCCTTCTTATCCCGAGCGTTCGGAGCTACAGAGCGACGTTGGCGAACCATCGAGCAGGAGTGTTACGCTGTTGTTTGGGCTGTCACATCTCTGCATGTTTACCTGGTTGGACACTTTTTTACCATATTTACCGACCACCGCAACCTCCTCTACCTGGGCACATGCGTGTCTCCGAAGGTAGAACGATGGAGGAATCTTCTTCTCGAATTTGACTTTGCTGTGAGACATGTACCGGGCCGCATGAACCTGGTGGCGGATTTCCTTTCCCGAACAGCCACCGGCTCCTACTATCTCGAAGAAACCAAGAAGTTGCTCGAAGTTCCTGCCTCATTTGCGGATGCGGTCAAGGCGGCGGCCCCTGCGGCACCGCCTGCGACGCCACGTGTCGCTCACTTTACCCCAACGTCCTGTTTTACCAGCCAACTTTGCGGCACTTTTCTTGCGGCGACGGGAGACCGTCGACCGCGGAGGCAGGGCGTGCGCCAACCTGGCTGGCTGGTCGGGGAGCCCCTTCAGGCGAATCCATTTGCTCCAGCCGGGCCAGACGGCATCTTTCCGCCGGTGACGGCTCTGCCTGTTTTGCCCGTCGATGAAACGCCCGAGACGATCTGGGGTGCCCCGGTTCTGGACCTTATCAAGTTGGCCCAAGCTGCCGCGCCCGCGCCCAAGTCCGGGCGCCTTACTCTCGACGGTGAGCGCTGTGGTTGCAAGTCATCTGGCGGTCGGATCTGGCTTCCGGATTCTGGACCTGTCGCAGCTGTCGCCCGTCGTACTCTACTGAGTTTGGCTCATGATCACCCGTTGTCGGGGCACGTAGGCATCTCCAGAACAAGGACCCGACTGGCAGACTTCTGCGGCCGACATTTGGACGCCGACGTCCGCCGGTGGGTGTCGTCATGTCCCACGTGTCAGCGCCTGCGGGCCGCGCCAGACGCGCCCGACGGGGAGCCTGTCCGCTGGATAGCGACGGCCCCGATGGAGGTGCTGCACCTGGATTTCGTGGGTCCCCTTCCGGTGAGTGACGACGGGTATTTGTACGCTCTCGCTGTCGTGGACCGGTTTACGCGGTACACATGGATCTGTCCGACACACCGGGCCGATGCGGAGGCTACCTGTCATGCATTCCTTACACATATCGTTGGACCGTTTGGAGTCCCGGCTGCGGTCTCTTCTGACCGCGGCTCACATTTCGTCAACGAACTCGTCCGATCCATGGAGGCAGCACTATCGCTCCCTCACAGATTCTCCCTCGCGGCGCATCCCCAGTCGCAAGGACGTGTGGAGCGCCAGAACAGAGTCTGGGTTGACTGTCTGCGCGCGCTGTTATGGACCTCAGCACGCGGTTCAGCGGCGTGGCCCGACTTCCTGCCTGCGGTTGCACTCGCGATCAACTCAGCTTGCTCGTCAGCGACCGGGGAATGCCCGGGCACGCTCATGTTCGGTCGGCCGCTCCGCACGCCCGTGTCCGATATTCTACGGCCGCGTGTACCTGCGGTGGCACTCGCTGAGATGGACTATCGTCAACGGATGCTGGAGGGGTGTGAGGAGACGAAGCGACTTCATTTACAGGCCGATCGTCATCAACGCCTTGCTCTGGATACAGATTGCCCGAACCCGTGGCCCTGCGGCGGTTTATGTCCCTGGTGACCTAGTTCTGATCCTGCGGACTCGCCGGAAGGACAAGCTCGCGCCGTTCTGGATGGGCCCCTGCGAGGTTGTCAAGAAGACAGGCCCCAACGTCTATGCGGTCCGACATCTGCGAGATGCTACCGAGGAGCACTACCATGTCGAACGGATCTGTCTGTTCGATGCGTCCCGGCTGAATGCGGTTGTCCCGGTGGATCGTGACCACCTGCCAGAGGACGCGGAGATCCGCAATCATGAGGTTGCGAAGGACCGGCATGTGTCGTTTGAGATGCGCGAGTCCGAGGACCAGGACTTTGCGTGGAGACCCGCGGAGGCAGTTGCAGAACGGCTGTCTGTGCAGGAGTACGCAGCGCGGCACGAGCTGGACTTTGCGTTCCTGCGTGAACCGACGCTGCCACTGTCCGAGGAGTGACCCTGTCTGGCTAGCGGGCCTATTGCCGCTCGGCCTGGGAGGCAGAGTGTCCTGATATGCGTTCCTGTTTAGGCAGTGTCTGTCTGGTTTAGGAAATGTCCCCTCTAGATCTCATTCTGGGACATCCTTAGGTGATATTCCGGGACATGGCAGTCCCAGTTCTCCATTACACTCTCTGTGAGTGCATTGGGTGTAGTGGTTGCCCTAGGTCAGGGCATTGTGATCACAGCCCCTTAACCAAGGGTGCAGTTACCGAGTCTGATGCCGCCACGAGGTGGTTTAGCGGGAGGTGCTGTTATTGCCGCGGGTGCGGACCAGCACATCATCGCGGGAATTAAGGACAAGACGGTCAAGCCGTTGTCCGAGACAACCCCTGCAACGGTGCGCGCATGGGTACAGGAGTTACGCCACGCCCGCATCTGTGGCCTCCTCCACCCCGACACGGAGGCCCACCGCGTCGGCCGGCATCTAACTGCCGAGGTGTTGTATGCGTTATCTGTTCGTGCGAATGAGACGGAGGCCCATCTGCTCACGCTCCCCCAAGACGAGCTGTTAGCGAGGGTAGAACAACACTTTATCGGTCTGACCCCCGATAAGGTTCAAGCAGCCCTCTGGCAATTGCGCTGCCGAGACATGGACGGGTTGAATCAGTGGCTCTTCGAGTTGCAGCGCGCCCTTCTGCGACTTCGCGAGCTTGGGGAGGAGTTGCCTGCCAATCCGCAGACGCGCGAACGCATCGTGCAGATGTTGCCTGAACGGCTAGCGACGTTCGTTCGTGAGAACGTCACTCTGCGAGCCCCTCCAGACTTCGCACTGGCCGCCTTGCAGCGCGGCCCAGATGCTGGAGAAATATGGTGACCCGCCATCGGCGACGGCCCCAGCGACGCGCCGAGCGCCGCTGGCGGTGGACGGCGCCGCTGCGGAGGTGACACCCGGGCCGCCACCCGCCAAGCAACCGCGCCACGACCGCGGGCGCGGACGCAGAGGGCGCGGTGCGACGTGCGGCGGCGGCCGGGGGGGCGCCGCCGCCCAGCGGCTCAATGGAGATTGCCGCCGATGCGGCAAGCCAGGCCACAAGGCGGCCGAGTGCTTTTCGAAGAAGCACCTGGATGGATCCGTCCTGGAGCCTTTGACCAGCGTCGCCGCCGCCCCCGTATCTCAGTCCGCTGCCCCTGTGTCCAAACGAGGGCGGGGTGGCGCTCGTAATGAACGAACGAAGTATGTGGGGATGGGGTACAGGTCAGATGAAGGGATCAGGGATGGTTCGGTAGGGTATAAGGAAGAACAGGGGGGGGAAGGCCCCTAACCCCGAACCTTCTCAGGTTTACCGGCGTCGTGTTGGCGCCCCAGCGCCCAATGTGCGCTGTGTTCGTCGCCGGGTCCCGACAGGTTGCGCTGTGCGACACCGGGGCCGACTTCGGAGTGATGGCCCCGGAGTTAGCGCGGGAGCTCGCCCTGCCCTTCGAGGCACCACCGCCTGACCGCGATCGGGCCCAACTGGCTGATCGGCGGGTCATCGAGGTGACCAGGTGGGTGACGACCACCCTGGCCCTCGACCCCGAGGGACCCGCGCATCCTGCGGGATTCGCGGTTATCCAAAGGGAGGCGAAGGGAGAAACAAGCCCACGCATAACACTCGGGACGGATGCCCTCCAATCACTTGGCCTACTTATATGGCATGATGAGGACCATTGGGAGTTGAAACTCCCCGGCGAAAAGCGGGAGGTGACTGGATGTGGGGCCCCTGGAAGAGTCGGCGGCCAGACGGGCCCCACCCTAAGGAAAGGGACACCCACACCCGCCCAACTGCAGGTGCTGTTCACAGCGGGGGG
>JAUPKO010000809.1 GCA_030837395.1 Actinomycetota bacterium
ATTGACGGCCCGGCAGGTTGCCAACGTGGCCGTCGCGGGCGGGATGGTCTGGCTGGCGTGGCGCCTGCACGGCCCCGTGCTGCCACCAGCGGTGATCGGTATCTCGGCGCTGCCGGTGCTCGGCGTCGCCGTCGTCGTGGCGGTGGGCCGCCGGGACGGAATCAGCCTGGACGCCTGGCTACTGGCCGCGCTGCGGGCGGTCCGGGCACCGCGACGGCTGGTGGCCGCCCCCGAAGGGATCCCGCCCGCCCCCGCCTGGGCCCCCGACCCGCACCCACCACGAAGCCGACGACGGAACCGACGACAACGACGGCGCCGGTGCCGGCGGACGGTCCCGGGGACGGGGTTGACGCCGCTGCGGCTTCCGGTGGAGCGCATCAGTGAATCCGGGGCGATCGACACCGGTGACGGGTGGGTCGCCGTGACGGCGGTCGGCACGGTCAGCTTCGGCCTGCGCACGTCCGGCGAGCAGTACGCCCTGATCGAGGCGTGGGGCCGGTGGCTGAACTCGCTGACCGCGCCGGTGCAGGTCGTGGTCTCCACCCGCGCGGTCGACCTGTACGCCCGCGCTGACCACATCACCGACGGCATTGACGCGCTGCCGCACCCCGCGCTGGCCGACGCCGCCGCCGACTACTGCGACTTCCTGCTCCAGCTGGCCGACGACCGGGACCCGCTGGATCGACGGGTACTGATCGTCCATCGGGTCCCTCGTGACGGCGGTCCGCGGGCCGCACGGCGCCTGGCCGAACACACCGCCCGCGCCCTGGCCGGCCTGGGCTCACCGACCCGAGTCCTGCACGGTGGCCTGGTCACCGACGCCCTGGCCAGCGCGTGCTCGCCGTGGCACCCCACCCCGGCAGGCCTGGCCACCCCGGACACCCTCATCACCACCGACCCCACCGCCACACCCGGGTGGACCGTCGTCCCCTTCCCCCCGGGGGAGGACACCGGCCCCACCGCTCCCGGGCAGGGACCTGCGACCGACGCCCGTGACGCCCGCCGGCGCACCCGCCGGCAGGGCAACGACCCCGCCGACGGTCACCGCCCGGTGGAGGACGCTGCGTTTGGGGTGTCCGCGGTCGTCGGCCCGGGCAGCATCGACGTCACCGCCCGCAGCCTGCACCTCGGCGACGGCTCCTGCGCCACCTATGCGGTGATCGGCTACCCCGCCACGGTGACCGCGCCATGGCTGGAACCGATCCTGTCCTGGCCGGGACGACTGGACGTCGCCATACACATCGACCCGGTCAGCCCGGACGCCGCCGCCCGACAACTCCGACGGGCACGAGCACGCCTGGAGTCCTCCCGGCGCCTGGACGCCGACGCCGGCCGTCTCGGCGACCCCGCCACCGATGCCGCCGCCGCGGACGCCGCCGACCTGGCCGACCAGGTGGCGCGCGGGGCGGCGCGCCTGTTCCGGGCCGGGGTGTACGTCACCGTCCACGCCCCCACCGAACAGACACTGATCGAAGCGTGCGCGCAGGTCCACGCCGCCGCCGCGTCCGTGTTGCTGCGACTGGAACCGGTCACCCACCGCCACCTGCAGGGGTGGACGTCGACCCTGCCCCTGACCACCGACACGATACGGATCCGCCGCACCCTGGACACCGGCGCCCTCGCGGCGGCGTTCCCTCTGGCCTGCCCGGACCTGCCCGCTCCCCTGCCCGGAGACCCGCCAGCCACGACGGGCGTCCTGTACGGCGTGAACCTCGCCTCGGCCGGTGTCATCGTCTGGGACCGATGGACCCAGGACAACCACAACAGCGACATCCTGGCCCGCTCCGGAGCAGGCAAGTCCTACCTGATCAAGCTCGATGTCCTGCGCAACCTCTACGACGGCGTCCACGTCGCCGTCGTCGACCCCGAAGACGAATACGTCCGGCTCGCCCACGCCGTCGGCGGCACCGTCGTCCAGCTCGGCGCCCCCGGCGTCCGCCTCAACCCCCTGGACCTGCCCGCCACCGACCGCCGGCCCGGGGCGTTGACCCGCCGGGCACTGTTCCTGCACACCGTGGTCGCCGTCCTCGCCTCCCCCCAGGACACGACCTCCGCGACGGTGACGCACGGCGGGCTGACCCCAGCGGAGACCGCGGCCCTGGACGGCGCGATCCTCGACACCTACCACGCGGCCGGGATCACCGCCGACCCTGCCACGTGGGCTACCCCCGCCCCCCTGCTGGCAGACCTGGCCGACACCCTGCGGGCAGCGGACGACGACGCCGCCCACACGCTGGCGGCCAAGCTGGCGCCGTGGGTGACCGGCAGCTTCTCCGGCCTGTTCGACGGCCCCACGACCACCCGGCCCGAGGGACACCTGGTGGTGTGGTCGCTACGGCACCTGCCCGACGAGGTCACAACGATCGGCACCCTGCTGGCCCTGGACAGCATCTGGCGCTCCATCGACCGCCCCACCAGCCGGCAGCGGCCTCCAGGCGGTCACCGCCGCCGCCTGGTCGTCATCGACGAGGCATGGACGATGCTGCGGCAACCCTCAGCCGCCAGCTGGTTGTTCAAGATGGCCAAGGCCGCCCGGAAACGCAACGCCGGCGTGAGCGTGGTCACCCAGGACGTCGCCGACCTGCTCGGCAGCGACCTCGGGCAGGCCGTGGTCGCGAACGCCACCACGCAAATCCTCATGCGCCAAGCCCCCCAAGCCATCGACGCCGTGGCGGACGCTTTCGGGCTGACCGACACCGAACGCGGCCTGCTGCTGGCCGCCCGCCGCGGCGAGGCCCTCCTGGTCGCCGGGTCTGCTCGCCTGCACTTCGAGGTGGTCAGCTCCGCCGACGAAGACGTCCTGGCCGGCCAGACAGACACCACCTCACCGCCGCAGCACCCCAGCGCCCCTTCCGACGACGTCTCCGGCGCCGACTGGACCGAGGAAGAGGACCTGTTCTGATGCCTGGCCCGACGTGGATCCCTGACCTGACGTGGATCGTCGTGGCTTTCTTGACCGCGCCCCCGGCGTCCTTTCTGGCCGGGGCAGTGCCACCTCCACCGGGTCTGGGCCCGCTGGTGCACGAGGTGGTGGCGTGGGCACTGGATCGGCCCTGGCTGGCCGGGGTGGCGGTCGCCGCGGTGGTGGTGTGGCTGGTCGCCGACGGGCTGGTCGCGGCCTGGCGGCAGCGGCGGATGGCGCGCGGCGCCGCACTGGTGAAGATCATCGTGCCGCCGGTGGTGGAACCGGCCGGTGCACACCAGTTCTGGACCACCGTCTACGGGGCGACCTACCGGGTGTGGTGGCGACGGGCGGTGGGCGGGACCCCGCATCTGGCGTTCGAGTACCGATGGACCGGCCGGGTCCTGACCATCGGAGTATGGGTGCCGGGCACCGTGGCGGTCCGGACGGTCGCGACCGCGGCCACCGCGGCGTGGCCAGCAGCCACCGTGACCATCACGGCGGCCGATCCGCCTCTGCCCACCACGATCAGCGCGGCCCGGGGTGGGGCGCTGCTGCCGATCCGCAGCGAGGCGTTCCCGTTGCGGACCGAGTACGACGCCGACCCGTTGCGGCAGATCCTCGCCGCCGGCGCCGGATTGCGCGACCACGAGCACGCCTGCCTGCAGATCCTCGCCCGACCCGCCAGCCCCACCAGGGTGGCTCGGTTGCGCCGCAGCGGCGACAGCACCCGCGACCGGTCCGGCCTGGGTGCGCCCGGGGTACTGGTGCGGGAGCTGCTGGACCTCGCCACCCGTGCGCCGTCCACCCGCCGGACGACACGCCCAGCAGCAGCCGCGGCAGGCACCGGCCGGGTGGCCGAACGCGAGTCGCGGGCCGTCCTGGACAAAGCGGTGGCGGGCCCGCATTGGGAGGCCTCGATCCGGTACACCGCAGCCACTGCCTCGACCCGTGGCAGCACCAGCCACGCCCTGCGGGTGAGGCTGTCGGGGATCGCCGCGGGACTGGCCGGAGCGCACGCCGTCCACACCGGCGTCAACCGGCTACGCAGAGTCCGCCTCCACGACCCCGCACGTGTGCTGGCCGCCCGGCGCCTGCGGCGGGGGTTCGTGCTGTCCACCCCGGAACTGGCCGCCCTGGCCGGGCTGCCCACCGACGTCGCCGTCCCCGGCCTGACCCGCGCGGGCGCCAAAGCGGTCCCCGCCCCCGTGCAGGTACCCACCGGTGGCCGGAACACCCTGGTCCTGGGACGGGCTCAGGTCGGTGGGCATTCCGTCGCGCTGCCGATGTCCGACGCCCGCCATCACCTGCACGTACTCGGCGCCACCGGGTCGGGAAAATCCACGCTCCTGCTGCACCTGGCACTCCAGCGGATCCGCGCGGGAGCCGGGCTGATCGTCGTCGAACCCAAAGGAGACCTGATCAACGACATCCTGGCCCGGCTACGCCCCGCCGACGCCGACCGGCTGATCCTGCTGGACCCCGCCCAGGACCCGCCACCGGCGTTCAACCCCCTGCTCGGCGCAGACCCCGCCCTGGTCGCCGACAACCTCGTCTCGATCTTCGCCAAAATCTTCGCCCAGCACTGGGGCCCCCGCATGGACGACATCTTCCGGATGGCTCTGCTGACCATCCTGCGCCACCCCAACCCGATGCTCACCACCGTTCCGCCGCTGCTGCAGAACAAACAGGTCCGCGCAGAAATGACCTACGACCTGCACGACCCCGCCGGCCTGGGCGGGTTCTGGACCTGGTACGACTCGCTGCCGCCCGCCGTCCGCGCCCAGGCCGCCGGGCCCGTCCTGGGCCGTCTGCGGCAACTCCTGACCCGAGGATTCATCCGGACCGTCGTCGGCCAGCCACGCTCCTCCTTCGACATGAACCAGGTCCTCGACGGCGGAATCCTGCTCGCACGCCTGCCCAAAGGAGTCCTCGGAGACGAGACCGCCAAACTGCTCGGCTCCCTCGTCCTGGCCTCCGCCTGGCAGGCCGCCTCCGCCCGCGCCGACCGGCCCGAAGCCAGCAGACGAGACGCCATGCTGATCATCGATGAATGCCAGAACTTCCTCAACCTCCCCCGGTCCATCGACGAGATCGCCGCCGAAGCCCGCGGCTACCGGCTGTCCCTGGTCCTGGCCCACCAGGACCTGACCCAACTGCCACGAGAAACCGTCGCCGCCATCTCCGCGAACGCCCGCAACAAAATCGTGTTCAACTGCTCCCCCGAAGACGCGAGAATCCTCGCCCGGCACACCTACCCCGAACTCGACGAACACGACCTGTCCCACCTCGACCGGTACACCGCCGCCGCCCGCCTGGTCATCGACGCCGCCGAAACCCCCGCGTTCACCCTCGCCACCAACCCGCCCCCAGACCCCACCGGCACCATCAGCGAGATACGGGCCCGCTGCGCCCAGGCCACCCGCGCCCGGCTGCCCGCCCCCACCCGGCTCACCGACGCCCTGGTCGCGGACCTCGACGGCGGTCAGGCAGACAACCGGGCCAGAACCCACCGGCGGCCCAGTAGCTGATCATCACCGCTGTGGCGGCACCGTCAGCACACGGGCCGGCAACCCAGTCGACACCCTCCCCGGCCCACCACTGCCGCCCCAGCTGTCGACCCCCGCCCCGGCTGACCTGCAGGAAGGAGCCCACGATGCCGGCGCAGCACCGAAGCCGACATCCCCTCACCGGGGATCCCCCCACCGGGGATCCCCATACCTACGGGGGCGATGTTCTCGCCGTCCAAGCTCACCTCACCGACCGGGACCGACTCATCATCGACTGGGTCAACCGACACGGTGTCCTGACCACCGCCCAACTGACGGCGGCGTTCTTCACCAACCCCACCACTGCCGCCCACCGGCTCGCCAAGCTGCGAGACCTCCGGCTGCTGGACCGGTTCCACCGGCCCGCCCCCGGCGCGTGGCTCTCCCCCTGGCACTGGGTGATCGGCCCCCTCGGCGCCACGATCACGGCCGCCGCCGACGGTACGACGCCCCCGACCCCGCGAGCACTCCGGGCCCGACACGCGGGGTTGGCCAACAGCGTGAAGCTGCCTCACCTGCTCGGGGTCAACCAGTTCTTCATCGACCTGCACGTCTACGCCCGCACCCACCCGCACACGGCACTGGTCCAGTGGTGGTCCGAAGCCGAAACCATCACCCGATTCCACGGACTGATCCACCCCGATGGGCACGCCCTGTGGCGCCACCACGACACACTCGTCGGAGTGTTCGTCGAACACGACCGAGGCACAGAACCACTCTCCCGGCTGGTGCGCAAACTCTCCGCGTACAACCAGCTCACCACCAACGGCGGCCCCACCTACCCGATCCTCTTCTGGCTACCCAACCCCACCCGCGAAACCAACCTCCACCGCGAACTCGCCCAACACGTGTCTGACCGGCAGACAACCGTCGCCACCGCCGTCGCCTCTCCTGACGGCCCTGGCCACTCCGAGACCGTCTCGGACCTGCACGACAATCCCGGCCGATGGGCCCTGCACCAACTCCCCTGCGACCACGGGAACCCCAACAGCGTGTACTCCCCCGCCGTGAACGACCCTGCGTTCGATCCGCCACCCCACCTCCGATAAAGCAACTCGATGCCGCTATCCGGCCGCCGGTGAGCAGGCCCGGCGAAGACCACCGCTTGAGGCGGACACGGACTCCTGCTCACCGGGTCGAGGGAGACGACAACCGCTCTCGTCGCACGTGCGCACGGGTTCGATCGGGAGGCATCCGGCGAAGGATCCCTGATGGGACACCGTTCGGTGATCACGCTCGGGCGTGAGCAAGGCTCCGCTACGGTCCCGTTCATGGGTGAACTGATCTTGATCAGACACGGCGAGACCACGTGGAGCCGGTCTGGCCGGTATGCGGGACGCACCGACCTCCCGATGACCGACGCGGGTATAGCCGCCGCGAAGGCACTCACACCGGCGCTGGCCTGCCGCCATCTGGTTGCCACGTTCAGCAGCCCGCTGAGCCGCGCCCTGCAGACGGCCGAACTGGCGGGCTTGAGCGACGTCCAGCCCGATCCCGACGTGCTGGAGTGGGACTACGGCGGTTACGAGGGCATGACCGAGACGCAGATCAGGCGGACGAGGCCGGGTTGGAACCTGTGGCGCGACGGCGTCATCCCCGGCGGCACCTCGCACCCAGGCGAACAACTCCACCAGGTGGCCGCACGCACGGACGCCGTGCTCGAACGGGTCCGGCCACTGCTGGCCGAGGGCGACGTCGCCCTCATCGCTCATGGACACCTGCAACGAGTACTCACCGCACGCTGGCTCGGCCTCGACCCCTCCGCCGGCCAGTTCTTCGGCCACCCGCATCCGGGCACCCTCAGCCTCCTGGGAACCGAACACGAGCAGCCCATCGTTTCCGCCTGGAACATCCCGTAACGCCAAAGCCCCGAGCACGAGCCCAGCCGCCAGATCGCCTGTGCGCCGCAGCGAGTCTCCAAGGATGCCAACCCACCGCGGCACCGCCAGCGCCGCCACTTATCTACCTCTGAAGATCACAGCTGACAACGCCCGCCACGGGTAGTAGCCGGAACGTTGTCACTGCCAAGAGGACGCATCCCAGAAAAGACGAAACATGATCACCTCGGCAGGTGCTGGCTCTTCTTCATCACCACGATCATCCGATCGGATGATTCCTCGCCATTGATCAACGTACTCCGCTGACAGCGTCCAGCATGGACAAGATCAAGCGAATGTGGCAGGTCGCCAGGACGTGGCATCCCTGCTCGCCAACGCCCCGACCTGCTCATCCAGCGCACGGTGCAGGAGCCGCCCATGTCGCAGCATCGCCCCCCTGGCCTCCCAGCTCCCTCGCGGTGTATTCGGCGGCGGTCGTGCGTCGTTCACGTCCCGGGCCGCTCGATCGTCCGGCCCGGAACCGGGCTCGTACTCGCGACCGTCGTCGTTGTCTCCGCCTGCACCCCGACGAGCCGGATCCACGTCCCCGACGGCACCACGACCAGCCCCGTCTCCAACTCCTCGACGCCGGGACAACCGACCACGGCACCGTCTTCGTCACCATCGGGTATCAGCACCCCCCTTCCGCAGGGAACGATCGATCGGCCCGCCGCACCGGATCAACCCGATGCTCACCATCAGCCCGATACGACCAGAACCACACCGGCCGGGAGGGCGACAAGCCCGAGGCCCGGCTCACCCGCCTCCACTCCGAACACGACGATGCTGCCCCAGCCCACGCCCTCAGCGACTATCGGCGGAGACCCCTCCGTCCCGCCCGTCGAGCCTCCTGTCACCGCAACCCGGCCGACAATCGCTCAGTTGCCGACGACGACAGCAACATCAACATCCACGACGAAACCGAGCACGGCATCAACATCACGCCCCGCGAGCAGCACACCGAGATCTCCGTCATGAACCGATCCCGACTACTCCGAGGGGCAACAAGCCCCCGCCCGCGAGCCGGAGACCGCGAAGCCATTCCCTGGCTCCAACTCTCTTCCGGACGCATCGGCCAAATCCTGGGAGTGATGCTCGCCCAGTCCGCCGTCTTCGCAGCATTGCTGTCGTACTTCGGAGGAGTCCGGACACACGCGCTCTACGACTACTTCGGCGTTGACGCCAAAGCCCTGGGCCTATCCACCGGCGACAACCTCCAACAAGCCTTCAACCTAGCCGTCCCCCTCCTGCTCTACGGCGGCCTCGCGATCCTGGTCGTCATACAAGGGGCCACAATGATCGCAATCCCGATCGGTCGGCGTCCCCGCCTTGCCACAGCGCTCGCCGTCGTCATGGCGACGATCGGTGGCATGGTGGTCGTGCTGGGCTTGGTCGCCATGCGCGGCTGGAATATCTTCGGTCTCCCGACAGTGGTGCTGCCGTTGGGGATCGGCGCAGGACTGTCGCTGATCATCGGAGCGGTGCGTTTAGCTGCCCGGGTATCGCCGACAGTTCCCGCGCTCTCGTCGTCCATGCTGGCGACCATGCTCGGTGTCGTGGCAGGCAGCATCGTGTGGTCGTGGTCCCAATACGCCTGGGACGTCGGACAAGACGGCGGACGCACCATCAGCGAGACCCTCGTCCAGCGCCAAGCCGTCGCCCTCTACAGCACCAAGCATCTAGCACTGTGGGGGCACGGAATCCAGTTGGTGGATCTCACTCAGACGGGTTCGGTCTACCCGGTCCGGTACGACGGGCTACGCCTGCTCACCGTGGCGGCGAACGGTGATCTCTACCTACTCCCGAAGAACTGGATCAAGGGAGTAGATCCCGTCATCGTCATCCGACCGACCGAGACCACACGGGTGGAGATCGTCGCCTCACACGAGAACTAACGTTCGACGATCGCAGCACCCTCACCCACGAGAGCCAATCACGGCTCGGCCGCCCTTCATACCTCTCGTCACCCTGCGGTTCTGTTCTGCCACGGCCCCGAGCCGATCCGGATCAGCGCTGCCCAGACACGTGTTTCCTCGTCCAACGCCCGATTACTGGCCGGTGGGACCGGCCATCGCAGGCGACGCGGCCCCGGCCTGGCCTCGGTCCCGTGGAGGACCGTGAATGAGACGATTCACCTAGCGGTCCTTCCCGGATTTTCGTGATTGGTGACCGTTCTGAAGTCGACGGTGTGACCAATGGAGCACCGAGCAGCTTGAACCGCAGTCCGTCATTACCGGTCACACGAAGCAACATTTCACTGCTGAGAAAGGCTCACCGGCTCACAGCGTCCAACACGCCATCACACGGAATCACAGCAGTCGGGAAAAGGTTGCGCCACCCCGGTGGTCACGCCTATCGTCTCAAGTTCACAAACCTTTCACCCACCCTCACCATGCACTATCCCGCGGGACCTACCCGTACCTGGTGAGCCCACACACGCCGTACCGATTCACCCGCCCCTTCCGGCCGGTCAATCAACGGTCCACTAGGCTTCACCATCGGGTTCCCCGCACCATCGCACACCACAGATCTCTGTAATCCTCTCACTTTCTCACCTGCCCTCATTCATGCGCGTAGCTCACCATTCCCCCTCACCCTGACCGAGCTCACCTCGAAACTGTCACCTGTTCTCAGGCGGTATCTGGCATCACCCGATCCGGTGGTCTGACGACCACCACACCCCTCTTCGCCCGTGACGCCCCCTCGGCGCACGGGCTTTCGTTCGTGCCAACCCACCCGGGTCGGCTGCATCACCGCAGTACCACGCGGCGCGGCCACCCGGGCCGTACCGCGTCGTCATCCACCGATAGATCGAACCGATAAGGAGACGACGATGACCAGCGACATCACCACTCAGCTTCTCGATGAAGCCGTTCCCGGCGACGCCGGCCTGCCC
>JAUPKO010000810.1 GCA_030837395.1 Actinomycetota bacterium
CGCTGCCGGAGTGCTCCACCGCGTTGGCCACCAACTCGGCCAAACACATGGCCATCGGGGTTGCCGACTGCGAAGGCCACTCCCCGATCGACCCCTGCCGGTTCAGCCGAGCATCCGGGGCCAGCTCCCGCGCCATGGCCAGCACCCGATCCACCACGTCATCGAAGTCGACGGCACCCTCGGGCGAGGCCGCCAGCACCTCGTGCACCACGGCGATGGCGCCGACTCTGGTGCCGGCGTCCACCAATGCCCCCCGGGCCTCGTCGCTGGTGACCCGGCGGGACTGCATCCGCAGCAGCGCGGCCACCATCTGCAGGTTGTTCTTGATCCGATGGTGGACCTCGCGCAGGCTGGCCTCCTTGGTCATCAGAGCCCGCTCGCGGTGTCGCAACTCAGTCACGTCCCGGACCAGCAAGAGCGCCCCCACCCGCCGGCCACGGTTGAGCAGCGGCTGGGACTCCAGCACCAAAGTCGTGGCCGAATGCTCGAGTTCGACCCTGCCCGGCACCACCCCGGAGGTGATCCGCGAGACGTCCGGATCGCTACCGTCGGGTCGGTCGTGCAGGCGGGGGGCGACCCTGCTCAGCACCGTGCCCTCGATGTCGACCGCCGCCCCAAGGCGCCGGAACGCCGACAACGCGTTGGGCGAGGCGAAGGTGACCACCCCCGCCGAATCCAGCCTGATCAGCCCGCCACCGACCCGAAGCGGCGCACCGTCGGGCCGACCGGGCACCGGAAAGTCTCCGGAGACGACCATCGCGCAGAGGTCGTCGGCGGCCTCCTGATAGGCCACCTCCAGCCGGCCACCATCAGCCTGATCACCCCCCGAGTACCGCCCCAGCAACGCGAACACCGCACCCCGCTCGGTCAACGGATACATCTGCTGGCGACCGGTACCGGGGCGGCCGGGTGACCCCTGTGGCCGCGCGCTGGCCATCGCACGGTCCATGACCGGTCGGCGGCCGCGGGCGATGAAGGTGCCCACAACGTCGTGCAGGAAGTGCGTGCGGCCGGTGTCGGGGCGCTGGTGGGCCACCGCGACGTAGCCGCCGCCGTTCCAGGTGGGCAGCCACAGCACGAGGTCGGCGAACGCGAGGTCGGCGATCAGCCCCCAGTCGGCCACGAGGTCGCGCAGCAGGTCCAGCTGGGCATCGGTGATGTCGCTGTGCTCGCGGGCGAGCCGGACGATGTCGGCCACGTCCTCAGGGTAGTCCCGAACCCGGCCGCACAGCCGGACGCGGACGGCTGGCACGATGCCGATATGACGTCGCATACCCGGCGCACAGCCGAGCTCGTGGCCCGCGATGCGGCCAGCGTGTGGCACCCCTTCACCCAGCAGTCGCAGTGGCGCGCCGATGATCCGATCGTGGTGGATCGGGCCGAGGGTATGTACTTCTGGGACACCGACGGCACCAGGTACCTCGACGGCGTGTCATCGCTGTGGGTCAACGTGCATGGTCACCGTCGGCCCGAGATCGATGCGGCGATCGTCAACCAGTTAAGCCGCCTGGACCACACCACGTTCCTGGGCTTGACGCACGAACCCGGCATCGTCCTGGCCGAGAAACTGCTGGCCGACGCACCGGCCGGCCTATCGCGGGTGTTCTACGCCGGTGATGGCGCCAGCGCGGTGGAGGCCGCTCTGAAGATCGCCTACCAAGCACACGCCCAGAACGGACCGGTGCGTCCGCTCTACGCCCACGTGGCCGAGGGGTACCACGGCGACACGCTGGGGGCCGTCAGTGTCGGCGGTATCGACCTGTTCCACCGGACCTACCACTCGATCATGCTCAAGACCCGCACGGTCGGTAGCCCTGGCGTGCTGCAGCCCGGCCAGACCCGGGCCGAACGGGCGGCGGAGGTGCTCGTGGAGTTGGCCGCACTGTTCGATGCCGAGGGCGACGCGGTGGCGGCCCTGGTGATCGAGCCCATGGTGCAGGCCGCCGGCGGCATGCTGACGCACGATGCCGAATTCGTCCGCGGCGCCCGTGCACTGTGCGACGCCCATGGCATCTATCTGATCGCCGATGAGGTGGCCACCGGGGTGGGCCGCACAGGCCGGATGTGGGCCTGCGAGCACGCGGGGGTGGCACCGGACCTGCTCACCTGCGGCAAGGGCGTCACCGCGGGCTATCTTCCGCTGTCGGCGGTGTTGGCCACCGAGGCGCTCTACGACGCGTTCCTGGGCACCCCGGCCTCTGCCCGCACGTTCTTCCACGGCCACTCCTACACCGCGAACCCCCTGGCGGCTGCGGCGGCGATCGCCAACCTCGACCTCATGGCCGCCGAGGGGACCGTCGCCCGGGCCGCGGCGATCGGGGATCGGATCGGCGCGTTGTTGGCACCGCTCGCGGACGACGACGGGGTGCTCGAGGTGCGTCGGATCGGCACCATGACCGGCATCGAAGTGGCCTCCGTCGGTGACCGCACCGGATTCGAGGTGTGCCAGGAGGCTCGCCGTCACGGCGTGTGGGTGCGGCCCCTGGGCGACGTCGTGGTGCTGATGCCGCCGCTGGCGATGGCCGACGACGAGGTGGATGTGCTGGTGGGAACCGTGACACAGGCGATCCGGACGGTGGTCGGATGACCCCCGCCGCGCAACTGCGGGTGCAGGCGCCGCGGCCCGCGCCCAACGCCCAGCCCCGCGAGGGCACCGGTCCCGACGACATCTGGGGACCGCTGGTGGCGGCGTCGGCCGCACGGGAGGGCGCCGGGATGGCGCGCCGCCTGCGGCCCCGCCCGGCGGTACAGGAC
>JAUPKO010000811.1 GCA_030837395.1 Actinomycetota bacterium
GAATCTCACCAACCCAACCGGTGCATCCGGGCTGAGATACGGACGCGCAGTACCTGGATCTGCCGAGATGAGTAATGGTGTGCAATGCCATTCGTTGTCGGTAGGTAATATTTGCCCTTGCTGAGTTGCGTGCAGTTCAGTAGGTATCACTGACAGTTGGGCCGAAATGTCATAGTCCCTCTGCGGGGATCAAAGGATATGGCTAGGGTCTGACCATGCTGCGTCGACTTGATCTCAAGAACTCGTGGCGATCCCTGGATGCCGGCTTCTGGCCGGATAATCTTCCGTTGGGTCGCAAAACGGTAATATACGGCCACAATGGTAGTGGTAAGTCGACTCTGTCCGAGCTTCTCCTCAGCCTTGCTGAGGGTAAATGTTGTACGGATGTCATTTGGGAAAATGAAGATAGTGAACGGGCCAGTGTTCCTTTGGATGGAACGAGTCCTTCTGTGTCCATGGCGGTTTTTACGCGTAAGTGGGTCGAAGAGAACCTCTCGGCCTTCCTCGATGGTGCCAACGCCTCGGCCATTGTGACGCTAGGGCGGGAGGCTATCGATGCAAAGGAGGAGGAAGCCCGACTCGTCAATGAGATCGAGAAGCTTCGAAATGAGGAAAGGGAGGTTGCGGAACAGCTAAGAGTCATCAACGATAAGGTTGGTGAACTGGCTCGGGAGGTTCAGGATCGGATTGTATCGGAACTCAAGGAGTACGATTACAATCATTACACGAAGAATCGATATACGGTCACGAAGGTTCAGGCGCTCCTGCGTGAATACAAGGGTGAGTTTCCTGACAGTAACTCCCATGCTGAGGCGTTAAAGCGCTTGGGTGAAGGAGCACCATCGTTCGTGGTCGAGATCTCCGAGCCTTCTGTCGGCGTTGTTGACAGCTTGGCGGACCTGGTGGACTTGCTCGCCGAGACGCCCACCCAGATCGTTATCAAGGCCCTAGAAATCAACCGGACAGCTCAGGAGTGGGTCGAACAAGGTCTCGAACTGCACGAGAGGCTTGACCACTGTCTCTTTTGTGCTGGGGAAATCAACGAAGCCCGACGTGCCCAACTGGCTCGGCACTTCGACGAGACATGGCTCCGGATCCGTGACAAGGCTAAGGCTCTCCTGGACGCTGTTACGAAGGCGAAGATGGAGCTCACTGATTGGTGTGCCGAACTGCCGTTGGCAACTTATCTGGCCAGCGAATTGCGGTTGATGTTTGAGGACGCCATGACGTGTGTCAAAGTCGAAGTCGAAGAGCGCGTTGCGGCATTTGAAGCCGTTGAGTTCGCCCTGCGTACCAAGGTCGATGACCCCAGCGCCACACCCGAAGCCCCGGTCTGGTCAGTGCTCTGCGCCGGTCCATCCATAACGGCCCTCGCTCGAGCGGTCGCCAAGCACAACGACCAAGTCCGTCGCCATACGGAGGTGGCTGACGGGCAGAAAATGAGAGTCCTCGATCATTTGGTCGGCTCGCGGAGCGAGGAGTTCCGAATGTTCGAGGGACAGGCTAAGGACCTTGCCATCAAGAGCACCACGGCCAAGGATGCGGTCGATCGGGCGGGGCGGCTGTTAGGCGATATTCGTCAGGCTCAGTTCACCACCAAGGATATGGCTGACACCTTAACCCGCGACCTGGTCCGTGTCTATGGCAAAGGCCATCTCAGCGTGACGGTTACACCAGATGGCAAGTCATATGCGTGTCGGCGCGGAGGCAAACCCGGTACCTATCTCAGTGAGGGCGAGCGAACTACGTTGTCGTTGCTCTATTTCTTGCGAAAGTTGCAGGACCAACAGATGCAGGCGGGCGACCTGTCGCGTCGCATCGTAGTGATCGACGACCCGTCCAGCTCACTCGATCGAGAATCGCTCTTTGTGACTCACCAGTGTCTCATCGATGCACTCGAGAATTTTGGTCAATACATCATCCTGACCCATGACTTCAGTCTCCTGAGGCTCTTTATCAAGTCCCACAAGAATGCTTGGGGTAAATCAGCGAAGAGTATTCAGGATGGTAAGGTTGATGAAATTCGTTTCCCCAAGGTCTCGTTCTTGGAGATGTACGCGGGGACTATTGATGGTGAGCGTCACTCGAAAATTGGTCAACTTCCGCTTCTTCTGCGCAACAACACGTCGGAGTATGCTTACCTGTTTTCCATGGTTGCAACTGGAGTCACGAAGCCCGATGACCATGAACGCCTGTTCCTCCTGCCGAACGCTGCCCGTCGCGTCATCGAGGTATTTGCAAGCTACAAGGCGCCACACTGCCCAAATTTTCGCGGGCAGCTCCAAGCGGTCGTTGACTCCCAAGAGGGCGAGTCGTTTCGCGACGTCTACGACTTCTGTAATCGGTTCTCCCACGGTGAGGGCAGCGAGAGCGTTGACATTCTCGATGCTCGCACCGTACATGGACAGATCCGGCGGTGCATGGAGTTCATGCATTCGGTCGATAGTGAACACTTCGAGCGCATGTGTGAAGCAGCTGGTCTCGACCCAGCCAACCTGCTGTAGGTGTTTTCCTGGGGCGACCGGCTCGCTGAACATCTCGAATTACTGAATTATGGTTCGACCTAAGAAGCAAGTTCGGTCGCGTAGATGACGTGAATGCAGTACACGACCTCGTCTGGGGCTGTAAGTTTGTATTTCTCTGAGGCGTTAGATTTGAGTTCGCTTAGTACTCCAGTGATACTTCGTTATGTGCATAGAGTGAGTTCCTGTCGCCGATAGTGGCTGGCTCGGGCTCGGGCTTGGTGGGTTCGGCGCCAGGTGGACCAGGTGAGGGTGTCTCTGGCGGTGTGGTGGGGCTGGGCGATGATGGCCAGGAGGCGGTCCACCGGTGCCATGATCGCCAGGATCGGACCTGGTGTTGGTCGAGGGCCGCGAGTTCCTTGCTGGCGGCGAAGGATTCCTCTATGGACCAGCGGCGACCTGGACTAGGGCGTTCAGGCGTACCGGGGTGGGGCTGTAGGCGTGGTAGAACGCCAGTTCCCCGGTGGTGTGGTTGCGGCGGATCAGGAGCCAGTGGCATCCGTGGGGTCCGTCGCCGGGAGTGCTGGCGTCGTCGATGGTGTCGATCAGGGCCCAGTCGTACCAGCTTCGCCCTTGGCTCCAGAGCCGGCGGACAGGCGCTGCCAGACGCGTGCGGGCAGGCGTACGGCCAGGTCGATGGCCCGGCGCGGGCCGGTCCCGGTGATGATCCGGTGAGTCTTGGGGATCGCCAGGACGTAGCCGATTCCCTTGGCTCGAAGCGCCTTGCGGAGATTCGGGTCGTTGCCGTAGACCTCGTCACCGGCCACCCAACGGGCGGTAGCCCCGCCGTCCAGGGCGTCCAGGGCCTCCAAGATCAGGTGCCGGGCCAGGGACGGCTTGGTGGCGAAGCCGACGTTGGCGGGGACCCCTGAGTTTGTCAAGCCCGGTTCTACCGCTCCGCGTTCGCCCGATGTCGTTCCGACCGTCAGCGGAGGGTGACTCGGAAGGTGGCTTGGTCGAGTGCGCGAAGTGCCACCGTGTCGTCCGGAGCGACATCGGCTACTCCGGCTCGTCGGCAGGCTTCGATAAAGTCGACGAAGTCCAGATGTGACACAGCATCCCTGGTCGGGGCGGGCAGTTGCCCGTACAGCTCGTCGATGGTGAGGCTGCCGTCCGCGCGCTCAGACCTGGCCACGATCTCGGCGAGGAGATGCTCCTGCCCTGCGGTAAGGCGGACCTTCTCGACGTCGAAGAAGAGCGGGATGATCGTGGGCACAAGTGCTGCGGGGATCTGGGTGGATCCTAGGACCACGAGCAAACCTGCGATGAGCGCGCCGGCGACGACTGACTGCACCAGGCCCTTGTGCATGTCGACCTGCCATCCGCCTGGGCGGAACTCTAGGTTCGTGCCGGAGTCCTCACCGGCGCGTGCTTGGATCGCGTCGAGGAAGGCGTCCCGGCCGCGCCGGGTTGCGAAGCTGTTCTGTGGGATCAGAGCCGACCAGAGACGTTCAAGATCGGCACTACTGACGGTTACCTCTTCACCGGTCGCGGGTTGTTGCCTGGTCAGGTATGAGACGAGGTCGGTCACGTCGGGTCCCCCTGGTGGTAGGCGGAAAGGTCGAAAAAGCATTCCTCGCTGAGCAGATGGCTCGTCACCAGCTCGATGTCTGTCATCCGGTCGTTGATCAGCGACTTGTTGTGCCGGGCGCCGGGGTAGCTGTCCCGAAGGTACTGGCTCAAGGCGTGGCCGGTGACGGCGGTGCAGATGACGAGGATCGGTGGCCCGAAGGACCCGACCTTGAGTACGAGCAGGTCCGCCTGCTCGCCGTTCATGTCCTGCAGAGTGCCCTGCGCGAAGGACAGCGGTTCCCCGGTACGTCGCCATAGATCGAACTGCACTGCCGCAGGCAGGTCGAGCAGCCCGGTCAGCTTGATCTTCTTAAGCCGCCGCTGCCACTGCCTCCGCCAGACATCGTCACCGAGCGCGGCGAGGGAGATGTTGAGGTGGACGGTGATGCCCCTCGGCAGCGACCGACGCACGTCGGCCAGCTGATGCGGTTGGTCCAGCACTGTCAGACAGAGCACGCCGTCCCTGTCGAGGCCACAAAGGGTCACTACGGGGGTGTTACCGAGCGTTGCGATCCGTTCGGGGCGATCGATGTCGAACTGCTCCAGCAGCCGGAAGGTCGGCCGAACGGTTCCGAAGACGTGCAGCTGCCCGTCCTTGTCGGACAGGAACACGGTGGCCCGATGGGTTCTGACTGCCTCCTCCAGGCTCAGCAGGTGGGCTCGGCGAGGACGTTCGCGGACGATGAGCCGTTCCCGGTCCCACAGATCGAACCATTCCTCCTTCAGGCTGCGGGTGCTGTCCGGTGGTACGAGTAGTCCCCGCGCCCGCGGCGAAGCTGCCTCCACAGCACGTACGACAGCCGCTGCGCTCTCTCTGTTCTCGTCGAAGCCCAAGGTCGGGGCATCGTGGGCATCCAGCAGAGCAGACACCTGCGCGTACAGCAGCTTCGTGCAGACCGCGATGGCGTCTGAGAACTGTGCGTCATAGGTGCTCGCCCGAAGCCGGACGTCATTATCCGCGTCGGTCAGCGCGGCGAACAGAGGGTTGTCGGACAGGGCGACTTGGCAGGTCGTCCAGGCGCGGTTCCAGAAGGCACCGTCCACTAGGGCATGCAGGAGGGCGAACCGCTCGTCGGGGCGCTGGAGACGCGGCACGGCCCAGGCTTGGTCGTTGGGGCTGGCTCCAGCGGCCAGACGCTCCAGGACCGGGGCTTGCATACTCGCCCGCGCCGCGACCTCGATCATGAGCTCTTTGCGTCGGAAGTGATCCGGCAGAGGGACCAGGTCTGCCGCATCCCGATACCAGCCTACGTAACGGGGATACTCCTCCAAGTAGGAGAGATTGCCCTCCGCGACAACCCAGAGGCTCTGGAACGTGGCGAAGGCCTCGTGGACGCTACGGCACTGCCCGATCAACCGCGTCAGCGGCGCAGTGAAGGCCTCTCCTTCGGCCTGCCGCAGAGTTGCGCACGCCATGACCAGGCTCCCGAAGGCCGTCGACTCGTTCAAGGCAGCGTGCATCAATTCGTGGACCGTGACCAACCGTGCGCTGGCGGACCCCAGGTCCCCTGACCGCAGACTCGTCGTCCACCGATCGAAACTGTTGTACGCGCCAGCGCCTGACGCCGAGTTCCCGTGGAGCAGGCTGCTCACCTGCTCCACGAGTTGGCCTTCGGCGCGATCCCTCGCTCCCTCCATAGATCAACTATGGACCCCCGCAGGATCACGATCGACTCGACAGGTCCAACCGGCCCGAGTGGCGTCGTGCGTGACGGTGAACCGCTCCGCACCTCTCCTTGCTCATCCACCACGCAGACCGCATGGTTGGCTCCCAATTGGTGGGGTGACGAACCTGTGGTTGATCGACTACCGTTGGTGGCTAGCTCTTCCCGAAGATTGGTGGTTCGACCTATGCCGCCGTCGGCAAGCCGAGCTCAGCACGCAATCCGAATTCTTGCCTTGCTACACGGCATGGGGGAACCTGTCGGTCAGCCAGGGGATCCCGCAGAAGCCGTCTTGGCTATCCGAAGCGAGAAGAAGCTGCAAGCCCTTGACTTCTGGGTGCGCAACCCGGACTACTTGGCCGACGAACTGCTCAACGAGGTAGAGGCTGGGCGTTTGGACGGTTCCTACGAGGCGGTGGCTGAGGAGCTGCTCTCAGATCCCGAACCGGCGTTGCACCATTACCCGATGCCGAAGTACCTGTATGGCGCGTACGAACGGATCGATGATGCCTTTGCTCTGCTTGATGCTTACGGTCTTGCCGCGTTGAGGCGTACGTATGCGCCCAAGCGCCGGACGCAGTTGTACCTACTCCAGGCTGGGGAGCAGGCAGCGCTTACGTTGGAAGACCCGGTCTCAGTGTTGTCCTGGTACCCGCGTCAGGTGCGGTTGGTGAAGCTCGTCGCGCGGGACGACCTGGGCGAGCATCTCAAGGAACGGCAGTACAAGCAGGCGCGCTACGCGGGAGCGGAGCTGCGAAGCGATATCGACCCTGTTGCTGACCTTGTTCTTGCGAGGCTGGCAGGACGGAGGGTAGCACCGTGAGCGAGCTGGGGCGGGCGGTGGCTGCGAAGCTGAAGGCATACGAACTCGACGAAGTGGAGGAGGTCCTCCGGGAGGCCCGCATCTCGACCGCTGCCACAGTGCCCAAGCCTGTGCGCCTGCGTGTGGAGCAGGTCGCCTTCCACGGTATCAAGCGCCTCCGTGTCCCGACCCAGAAGGACACTGCGACGGATGCTGCGGCGAGTGGCGGCGAAGAGGTAAAGGCCGACGCCGACGACGCAGGGCTCTCTGGTGCAAGTGCAAGGGTAGAAGCGGCTCCGTCCGAGACTGTGTTCCGGGAGGTGCCCTTTAACTTCTCCTGGAAGCTCGGAGCTGGCTTATATGGTGTGGGCAGCGCGCAGAACCTTCGGGGTAAGAGCTCGCTCTTGGAGATCATTCGCTGGGCTCTGCGCGGACGTTGCCGTTTACAGTCCGACGTTGCGCTATGGCTGCGCCATGTGACGGTGATGTTTCTCGTCAACGATGAGCACATCGTGGTCGACTTCGATGTGCTGGACGGGGTTCCCCGAGGTTCGGTAACAAGCCAGGGCGGCGGGTCTGAACGTGCTAGGGCAGTGGCGCAGTTCAGCGATCACGACAGCTTCGAGCAAGTCATGGACGCGGTGATGATGCCGCTGCTGCAGTTGCAGCGCATTGCGTCCTGGCAGGACGACAAGGCTATTGAGCACGCCTGGGTCACTTATGCGGGAGCACTGACGGTCTCCTCGCGGGGTCTGGATCAGCTTATGGGCGACATCGCCTTCTCCGGCCTGCCCAGCCGACTGTTGTCGA
>JAUPKO010000812.1 GCA_030837395.1 Actinomycetota bacterium
TACCCTCGAAGTTGAATACCAAGGCGGTTCGATCTACCAGTACCTCGCGGTACCACGACAGGTGTTTGACGCTCTCATGGACACGGCCACTCACGGAGAGAGTGTCGGTCGCTTCATGGACAAGAATGTCAAGAAAGCTGGCTTTCGGTACCAGCGGGCGTAACATCATGCACGCAAATCTTAGCCAACCACTCACTAGAGGTTCATGCAGCCATTCAGGACAATTCGGCAACTATTTCATCACACTGAGAAACAATATATTCAGGCACCACATCAAACTCACGTGGATCTAGCTGCATTATATACTCATTCTCAATGTGAAAAGACTCGTTTACAAACTTTCTAAACGCACTCGAAGTCGCAGTTCCGATCTCCGAAGCCTCAGACAGCACTCTAAAAATTTGAAGCTTCTCGTACCCAACGGAAGTCGCCCAGTAACTGGCAATCAGCTTCACCTTGTCACGCGCCTGCTGCACAATACAGTTGTAGTCGAATTCAGGGATATGCTTCCCGATTTCAACGGAGGCAAGAAGCATCTCATCACTTGATAATTCCCTCTGAGTACCATGTTGATCCTTGCACGTTGGATTGATCCGGCAATGCAACAGGCTTGACAGCATCTCGTATTCAAGTCCCCGCTGACCCATAACTTCATACAATCGCCGAAGATAGACGCACTTGATGAGGTCGTCACAAGACTCCTGAATATTTACTCTACATATCTCGGAGAACGTCATTATGTCGTCCCTTACAATTCTCCTCTCACTCAGAATGCCATTCGAGGTCTTCAGAAAGTCCACGACAGGCTTTGAAGCCGAGAACTGACCGGAAGTTCCGTTCACCACCACGTCGATCGCTGGCTCAAGGTCGTGAGTCAACAGCATTGTCGTGAAACCTCGGATACTCTCCCGCCCATGAAACAGTTGGTGAAGTATGGCGAACTTCTTTGTCCTATCGAAGCTTGACACTGGATCATCCAGTATCACAAGATCCGGCCCTTTGCTCCGTACATCATACATAAAGAGCTCCATGGCGAATGCGTTCCTCTCACCGTAACTGAGATGCGAAGTCGCATTCACAATATGGCCAGTGGCATCCTCGTGACGAAGAATCATCCGATATTCGGTTTCCTTCGCCTCAATGGCGACACGGTAGCGGAAGCCAGCAGTGGCAAGGAAGTCATTAATTCCCGACTCATTCTCCCGGATCAACCTCGCAACCGTAGCCTTCTGCTGCCCTATGTACTGCTTTACAACATTTATCCGCTGCGCCACATCCTCCAGTTCCAAATTTATCGGATCAACGATCGCTCGAGTCCTATCTGACGCGAGGGCCGGGAGAAGCTCTAGATCGATTTTGCGATTACGCAGAAAATCGCCTTGCGTCTCGTTTAAGACGTCCTGCATCGAGTGAAAGGAAAGAGTCCTGAGGGAAGTGAGTTTCGAGAGCAGCAGTTCAACCTGCTTGCGAAGACCAGCAACAAAGGCTAACTCCTGCTCGGAAGGCCCCCCCAACTTTCGAGTGATTCCACGGAGGCCAGCCAGCGCAGACGGCTCGAAGTAGTCCGCCGAACCTTCGATGGCTGTTCCTAAGTCCGCCATACTTCGTAGCCCGGCAGTTTCGTAAGTTTCGGAGACAGTTGCAATTAGCGTCTTGTCGATATTATCCGCCGTGCAAAATGGGCATCGCTCTGAAGCCTCCTGGAACTTCTTCCCCTTTGCTTGCCAACTTAGCCAGTCTGCTGGACTTTCGCCAAGCAGGAAGTCCTGATAGCCCTGCAGAGCCTCCGGTATGTTGGCCAGTTTGCCGCCCGCGTTGAACGCCTTGATTCCGCGACTGACCTTGGAAATGGCACCACCTTTGGTCATGACAAACGCGTCTCGGAGGACGATCAGATGCGCGATCGCTTCCTCAAGCCCTTGCTGCTCCGAAATGGTGGTCTTCAACTGCTCCAGCAGAGTCTCGATTCGATTTAATCCGTCACGGTACTCTCGAGTATTGATGAATATCTCGAAGCTATCACGAAGGACCTCATCGGCTTGGAAGGCAAACCGAGACACGTACTGGTCGTTAAATACAAGCACGCTCCTTATTTCTTCAGCGCCCTCCACAGATGGATCTGGAGCATCTTCGACTCCGCGATACTTAAAGGGGCGAAGTTCGTCCAGCGTCCCCTCACCACTTGCGTGGATTTGTAGTGCTCTCACCAGGGTGCTCTTACCGTGATCCCCCAGTAGTGCTGCGGCTGGCAGCGTGTCAAACGAGCAGATGCCCTGTCACGTAAGGAGAATCGGGTTTGCGACGACCTGATTCGGACCTCAGTGAAGGGCACCTGCTCGGTGAAGACGATACGGCCACGGAAACGTAAATCCAAGCAGCGCACCAGGCGTGTACGGATCGGAGCGCCGGACCCCACTGTGACCGGTCTGGCAGGGCTGGTCGCGGTTGATGAGTTGACCGCCCGGCTGGGCCTGGTCGCCGAGTTGGATTCGGGGATCGGGCCGATCAAGGAGCGTGCTCGTGGCCTGACCGGCGGGCAGTTGCTGGTGGGGATGGCCGCCGCTCAGTTGGCTGGGCAGGACCACCTGGTGGGGATGGACCGGGTGCGGGCCGACCCGGTGAGCACACTGCTCGGCGAGGTGCCGCTGGCGCCGAGCAGGACTGCGGGCAGGTTGGCGGGCCGGTTCGACCCGGACCGGCTGGCCGGTATCGAGGCCGGCCTGGCGCGGGTCTATGAACGCTGGTTGGCGCTGGCCCCGGCGCCGGTGCGCGGGCCGCTGGTGGTGCGCCACCCGACGATCGACCTGGACGCTTCCGACATCGAAGTGCACGGCCGAACCAAGCAAGGCGTGGGCTGGAACTATGCCGGGGTGCGGTGCGCCCGGGTGCATCTGGCCAGTTGGGCGCACGCGCAGCTGCCGCTGGCGATGGACCTGATCCCCGGCAACGACGACGTGCGACCGCACGCGGTCGACCTGCTAACCCGCGCATTGGCGGTGTTGCCCGAGGCGGTGTGTGGACGGCCCCGGGTGCGTGCCGATGCCGGCTACTTCGACGCCGCGCTGGCCAACGGCGCCGACAGTTTGGGGTGTGACTTCGCGATCGCCGCGAAGCGCAACAGCGCCGCCTGGCGGGCCTACACGGGCATTCCCGAGGCTGATTGGCGCGATGCCCGGAACATGACAGGTGCGCAGGTCTCGGCGTGCGACTACGCCCCGGCCGGGTGGCCCGAGGGCACGTACACGCTGGTCCGCCGGGTCCGCATCGAGGTCACCGACCTCAGCGATGATCCGCGTTCCCGGCGCCGCAGAACCGTCCACAAGGACCAACTCGCGCTCGCCTGCGACGGTGACGTCGACCACGTATGGTCGGTGAGTTTCATCGTCACGAACATCCCCGCCGACGACAAAGACCTCGCCGGAATCGAGGCGTGGTTCCGGGACCGCACCGCGATCGAGGAACGGTTCCGGGAAGCCAAACACGGCGCCGGCCTGAACCACCTGCCCTCAGCCGACCGGAGTGTCAACGCCGTCTGGGCCTGGGCCGGGCTCCTCGCCGGCGCCATGGCCGTGATGCTGCAAACACTGACCGGCCTGGACACCCACGCCGACAGCCCCGGCCGGATGCGCATCGCGACGCTACGCCACCTGCTGCTCAAAATCCCCGCACGCATCACCTCCCACGCCCGCGAACACCTGCTACGCCTGCAACCCGGACAGCACCTACTGGCCGCCGTGCTCGCCCGCCTGAGGGCACTACCGGCCCCCACCTGACACCTGCCCATCTGCCCCTACAACCGAGGACCCCGGAGACACCGACCACCGCGCCGGGCGCTCCCGCACGCCCCGAACGCGACAGCCCCTACCAGAACCCAAATCAGGCCCGCGAAGCCACCGTCACACCACTACTGGCGAATCACGGTCTTACCAATGCCATTTGGTCCGTACTTGATGTTGAGTGAAGACGATCCAAGAGAGATGTAGGCTTCCGCAATACTGTTGCAGTTCCGCAACACGATGCTGTACTGACTTGAGTCGTTCACGTCGTCATATTATCGCTCGTGCGCCGCGCGACATCAACTAAGACGCCAAAAGTGCCTTCAGGTCCGGGTTGAGATTTCTTGTCCCGAACTGGACGGGCTTTTTTCGTGAGGGTGGGCTGTGTGGGTTGAGGGGAACTCTTCCGCTCCTGGATTTGGGCTCAAGCACCTTGCCGACAGGGGCAGTCGATCTTGACGCGCTTTGCATGGGTACCGTTGCAGCCTCTCGTGGCCGGGGGTAATCAGGAGACCTCCTTGGACAGATCCCGTGGTCCACAGCCGGAGGGGGGCATGACGAGGGTCTCGATGGGGAGGACGAATTCGGAGGCCGCGGCAATGTGAGCGTAGGAGTCAAGGATGAGGCGGCGGGTGCGGAATTCGCCGTGGTCGCGTTCTTCGTACTTGCGCAAGACGGGGAACGAGTCGAGGACGTGCTCGACTTCGTCGCAGGTCAGTCCGTAGACGTGCATCATCAGGGCGTCGAGCTCGGCTTGGATCAAGGCACGATGGTCGGGTTTCCATCTGAACGGAGGGCCGTCGTAGCCGAGGTCGCGGGCGAACGGGGCCATCCGGTGCGAGGTGTAGGTGAGTTCCAGTACTCGCGGGATGATGAAGTCCCGGAGGGTGTTCGGACTCTGGTCGTTGGTTTCGCGATCTTGATCATCGCCGCCGGATGAGGATGCTGGGAAGCGGGCGTCGAAGGCCTCCGGTCGCGGGCAGGCCAGTTGCTTGAGGATGAAGTAGGTCATCCCGGTGCCGCTTAGCTTCTGGCGGGCGATGTAGTCGAAGACGAGACTCGACCAGACCGCCAAGAGCAGCGCGGCGACTTCGGCACCGGCTCGGTCTGCATCCGCGTTGGCGCGCTCCGCGGCAGTGTGCCCTGTGACCGATCCCGCCTGCATCGAGGCAAAGCCCACTGGAAACTTGTTGCCGACTGCGGATCGAGGGAAGGCGCAAGGCACCATGGTGCGGACGTCGGAGGCGCGGGCGATGTCGCGCCACCCCAGCAGCCAGCCGCGGTCGCTGCGATCCGCAAGGGCCGCGTCTACCTCCGACTCCTCGACCCAGTAGCGAGCCAGCGGTTCGACATTAGGATCATTGTGCTGCCCGTCGCTGATCTTGGGGATCGAGGTGCCAAGAAACCCCTCCGGCAGGTTCGCGTAGGTGGCGAAGCGGTGGTCATAGCGGTTGAGCATCTTCGCCTCGTACAGCGGCAGCCACCGCTTCACGCGTTGACCTCCCCCCAACTCGGACTCGGCCTTGAGTTCCGCTTCAGTGGGTGCCCCACCCGACGGTGAGCGTTTCCGATCCTCTGGAAGTTGGTCGCCACCGTCGCGGGTCTCAACCCGAGTGGCAACAACCCCAGCATCATCGCCCACCCCTGGGGCCTCTTCCTCGCGCAACTCCCAGGCCCAGCCGTCGAATCGAGCCCCCAGGGCATCCAATTCCTCAGCCGTGTGGAACAAGCCGGAGTCGTTCGCCATGTGGAACATCGTCGTGAACGACAACCCCCAGGGATTCCCATCTGGATCCCCGTCTCTGATGAGCACTGGATGCCGACGATAGATGCCGATGGTGATGTCCGCATCCATACGGGATTGGAACAGAGGCAGCGTCCCTGTGTTCGGATTCACCGCCAAGACCTGGTCAGGCGTTACCGAGA
>JAUPKO010000813.1 GCA_030837395.1 Actinomycetota bacterium
GCTGCTAATCTTTAACTAATCGCACCGCCAGTTACACCGTTACCGGAACAGTCTCCAGTGCTCATCTGTCAGATAGACGGCAGTGAATCTTTCGCCCGATGGCAGTGGGATTTTGTCACCGGAGTGGCAGTTCCCCGCCGCGGGTGGCCGGCGAGTTCCAGGGGCCAACGCCCGCGTCCAGGCAAGTCTGGACTGTCAAGGAACCCTCGGCGATGTAGTGATCCCGTTACGGTGGGCTATTGCTCTAGGTCGACTGGTTGGAGGCTGTGGTGACAGGGCTCGAGGTGGCGGTCGGGTGTGTGGCGGCGTGGGCGTGGCACAAGGCTCGTCGGGTGGCCGGGCGCGCTGACGCGGTGGTCGATGAGGCGCTGGACACGGCGGTGGATCGGGTGCGGGAGGCGGTCGTGTCCCGGCTGGGCCCGGAGCCTGCGCTGGGGCAGTTGGAGACCGAGGCCGGCGCGGACCTGGACCGGTTGGAGACACGGGACCTGACCCGCCAGCGGGTGCTGCTGGCGTTGCAGGACGCGGTCGAGAACGATCCGCAGTTCGCTGCCCGGCTAGAGGTGCTGCTGGCCCAGGTCCGGGCCGCGCAGCACGGTAGTGGCGTCCAGGCGGTGTCCGCGTCGGGTCAGCGGTCGGTCGCGGTCGGGGGAGACAATGCGGGGATCATCGCGACCGGTGACGGCGCGACCAACACCCAGCAGCGGTGACCTTGCCCTCCGATAGGCCTTCCGACCTCGGGCCGGTCGTGGATGGCGGGCTTGAGGTCAGGCTGACGATGCCCGAGCCGAGCATCGGTGGGGTCGGGGAGCGGTCAGCGGCGGTTGGCGGGGACAACCTGGGGATCGTCTCGACCGGTAACGATGCGATCAACGTGCAGGTCCACGTGGACCAGGCCGTGTACGTGCCAGGCCCTCCCTTGGCTGCCGGCCCGGGCGGGGTGCCGTCGGTGTCGGGCGGGTTGTGGGCCTGGGTTCGGGGTCGGGAGGCCCCGGTGAACAGACTCGACCGTTCGGTGCGCGCGCAGTGGAGTGTGGAGCTCGTCCACCGGGGGGTGACGGCACCTCGGCCGCTGCGGCTGCGGTGGCTGTCCACCGTCAACGCAGACGAGCCGTGCCCAGCCACGGTGGAGGCCACCGGTGAGGGCATGTCGGTGGTGGGGTGCGGACCGCCGTCGCATGCGGCTGGTTCTTCAGAGTCAGAGGGGGAACGGCCGGGTGACCGGTTGCGGGGGCAGTTGCGGACCGCTCTGGACAAGGTTCCCGCAGCGGCGGAACTGGTCGGTGCGTTCACCGTGTCCGGGGTGGATCAGGTGGTGTTGTTGGGGGCGCCCGGGTCGGGGAAGTCGACCCTGGCTGCCTTGTTCGTCCAGGCGTGCCAGCAGACCAGGATCCTCAAGGTCACCCGCCCAGGTGGTGGGGTCACGGACGTCATCCCGGTCGTGGTCCCCCTGGCCGGGTGGGTCCCCGGCAGAGAAGGGCTGCCGGAGTGGGTGGTCCACCGGATCGTGCAGGACCACCCCGCGCTGACCAAGCTCGAGGTGGTGGTCCTGCTTCAGGACCGGGTGGTCCTGCCGGTTCTGGACGGTCTGGACGAGATGGCGCCCGAGCGACGCAGCCAGGCCCTGCAGGAATTGACCACTCAGGCCCACGCCGGGCTGCGGATGATGATCACCTGCCGTTCCGATGAGTACCACCAGGCCGTGGCTCTCGCCGGGGGCTGTCCCGCTGCGAGCATCCTGCAGATCCAGGCCGTCGACCCCGCAGACGCGGCCCACTACCTGACCCAGGGCGACCCGGCAGGCGGGATCCGGTGGGACCCGGTCACCCAGAAACTCGACAGCCCACTGGACAACCCGATCAGGCAAGCCCTGTCCACCCCATTGATGATCTCCCTGGCGCGCCGGGTGTACCGGGACCCGGCCATGAACCCTGCGGACCTGACCGGCATGGCCGGCCCGGACCAGGTCCGAGACCGCTTGCTGTCCCGGTTCCTGCCCGCCGTATACGGATCGGACGCCGCTGGGGAACGAGCCGCCCGCTACCTGACCTTCCTGATCCGCCACCTCACATCCGCCACCTCCGAGAGCACCCGCCCGACTCAAGGCTCAGACATGGGGTCGCAGGCGGAGACTGACGGGGGCCGGGACCCGGACCTGTTGTGGTGGAACCTGGCCCGTGCCGTACCGCCTGTCGTCATCACCATCGGAGTCACCCTGATCGGGGCCGTCCTGGGCGCCCTGATCGGCTTGTTGGTCGCCTTGGGACGGGGTGGTACAGATCTCCTGGACGCTGTCGGGGTAGCGGTGGTGGTCGGAGCCAACGTCGGCTTGGTCACAGGTATGGCCACAGGACGTGGCACTAGGCGACGGACGAGCAGTCCGGGTTCCGCGGTCCGGTTCCTGGGACGGACGTTGTGCGACCTCACCGTCCCGCTCGCCCCGGTCAGCGCCTTGACCACGGCATTCCTTCTGGCCGTGCGGCACGTCGACCCGTTCCAGGCGGAACGCCTGGCCACACCGATCGCTCAAGCGATCCCCAGCACCTTGGACCTTACGACCATCGTGGTTGCAGTCCTGGGGGTCCTGCTCGTGGCCGCATTCCTAGCGGTGCCCTACTTCATGGTGGCCGGACGGAGTGGGCAGCCACGGCGTAGTCGCCTCCGTCGACCAGCCAGACCGGGCCGAGTTCTGCTACTCCTCTGCCTGCTGCTTCCTGGCATGTGGATCCTGGCGTGGAGCTCGCTGTTCCCGGCGAGCCTCGTGTTGGGCTTGGTCTGGATCGTGCGGTGGCTGGCCGCCCCCATTCCTCTGATGGAGGGTGTGTCACCTCCAGCGGTACGCCGGGCCGACCGCAACGCACTCATGGTCACCGCGGCTGCTACCGCCGCGGCCGTCTTCGCAGTGTTTGCCGTCCTCCTCAGGTTGGGTGGGAACGGCTATAGGTCCGATTGGTTGGTGGCGCTGGGGGTTGGGTTGGCGGCCGGCGCGGGGATGGCTCTCAGCTCGGGATCGGTGTGGTTGTCCTACACCGTCGCCCGGACCTGGCTCGCAGCCCAGGGAAAACTGCCCTGGCGCTTGAACCGGTTCCTCGACCACGCCTACCAGCAAGGCGTCCTGCGACAGTCCGGAGCGGCCTATCAGATCCGCCACGACCTCCTGCGCACCCACCTGCTCTCCCCCACCCCGCCCCCGCCGCGCAGGCAGCAGCTCATCATGCGGATCCTCACCAAGTGGCGTGGATCGTCCCCACCGGGTTGGACGCAGAAGGTCCTCCGCCGGGCGGCGGCCGCACTCCTGGTCCTGGGATCATTCGTCGCCCTATCCGCCACCACTTACGCGCTCGCCCCCCACCCTCTGCGAACCTTCACCGTCGGTACCTTCCCGGTCGCGGTGACCTACGCGCCGGACGGGCGGACCTTGGCCGCAGGCGACGACGAGGGGGGCGTGCGGGTCTGGGACGCGGCGA
>JAUPKO010000814.1 GCA_030837395.1 Actinomycetota bacterium
TCCCTGCTCGGCAAGCGTGCGTTGCCCCGCAACCGAGACCACGCGCCATGAAGTGTCGAGGCCGACGGCGTCGACGGCCGGATCAGTGCGTTGCGTCACCGAGGCCGCATCCAACTCGGTGTTACACGCCTGGGGGCATCCCCTGTCCCCTGCCGCCGCAGGAAGCAGCGAAGGCTGGCGCGGGGTCTTGCGCGGCCCCTGTGGCGTAGCGTGAGGCTCATGCGTGCGCTCGGTTCGATAATCGCTGCAACAACTCTCATCACCGGATTCGGCGTTGCCCAGGCCTCCGGCAACCGTCCGGCTGGCGGCGCGGTACTGCTCGCCGGCGGGGCGGCCGCCACCTGGGCCTGGTTGCAGGTGGCCAGTCCCCCGCGGGCGGGCGTCAACGCGGCGATCTTCACCGGTGCCTTCGTCGCCTCGCACCCGCTGGCCAAGCACATCGGTGCGAGGCCGTCGGTGTTCTCCGTGGCCGCGCTGACTGCCGGGGCCACCTAGCTGATCGCAACGCCAGGGCGGGAGGTGCAGCAGTTCGGAGGTTGACGCCAGGCCGAGGCCGAGCGCGACCTGTGCGACGCGGCCACCAGCCCCGGCCAAGCACTGACCGGCCGATCGATCGCCGCCGCAGCCCACGCAGCCGACGCCCTGCGGTGAATCCTGGTGGGAACGGCCCTGTGCTGGGATGGTGTTCTCATGGCAGACGCACTCGACCACTGGCTGGCCATCCAGTGACTGGCTACGTCTTCGCTTACGGATCGCTGCTGAACCCCGAGTCGCTGGCGCGCACGGTTCCGAATGCCCGACTGAGTGCGGTCGTGGGGGCGCGACTGGTCGACTTCGTGCGCACCTTCAATGTCGCCTTTCCCAACGACGGATCACAGGGCGACAAGGCGTATTTCGATGACCGTGGCCGCCGCCCGCCCACGGTGCTGTTCGCGAACGTCGTGCCGTCCAGCGACGGCCATGCCGCAAACGGCGTCCTCGTCCCGCTCGGCCCCGGTGACCTATCGTTGCTCATCGACCGGGAGCGGCGCTACGAGGTGGTCGACGTGACCGAGTCGATTCGCCTGCTGGACCCATCCGCGGCCGCCCCAACTTCTGTGTGTGCTTTCGTGGGACGTGACAGATTCACCCGTGCCGCCGAGGTGGGTCACGGCGTCTTGTCGCGCGAATACCTCGAGACGATTGCCACCGGGGTACACCACTGGGAGCGAACCTACCCAGGCTTCGTGGACGAGTACCGCTCAACTACCCGACTACACCAAAGCATTCCCGTTCGCGATCTGGTCCGGGTGAACGCGGCGACGGGCTAGCCTGCGGTTCAGGGGGCACACGCGCCTTCTCAAGTCGGCACGGTGCCGTTCAGTCCGCGCCCGACGCAGCGCCGCGACGTGGGGTCAGCACAGCGACCCCGGTGTTTGGGACCGTTGAACTGGGCCCGTCGTTCGCGGGGTCCAAAGTTGCATGAATGCAAGCAGTGTTGCACATGTGCTACTCTCGTTCCATGTCCACGATCGGAGTGCGCGAGTTGCGCCAGAACGCCAGTGAAGTGCTTCGCGCAGTGGAGGCCGGCGAGCCTGCCACGGTGACAGTCGCCGGCCGCGCGGTCGCTCAGATCGTGCCGATTCGAGGTGCCACCTGGAGGACCTGGCATCGAGTGAAGGACGTGTTCGCCAGCCCTACCGACCCGGGCTGGGACGCCGAGCGCCGGGAGTTCGGAGCGGTCGGTCTGCGCGATCCGTGGGCCCGATAGATGCGCAGTATCCTTGACACCAGCGTGCTGATATCCGAGGAGATGCAGCCGATTCCCGGCGAACTGGC
Source organism: Actinomycetota bacterium (assembly GCA_030837395.1). GTDB lineage: Bacteria > Actinomycetota > Actinomycetes > S36-B12 > UBA10799 > JACJWR01. The sequence goes on from JAUPKO010000814.1 coordinate 1,819, forward strand.
CATCAGTGTGGTGTCCGTGGCCGAGTTACAGTTCGGCGTTCTGGTCGCGCCTGACGAGGCACGTCGGGCTCACCGACTGGCCCGACTCACAGCAATCCTTTCGACTTTTGAGCCGTTACCCGTTGATGCCGCGGTCGCCGCTAGTTATGCCGAACTCGCTGCGGCCACACATCGCGCGGGACGGAAATCGCGGGCCCGCAACCTCGATCTCATGATCGCCGCCACGGCACACGCTCACGACGCCCGATTGGTGACGGCGAATCTTGCAGGCGTTGAGCACCTGATGGATCTGCTGCGGATCGTACCGGTCTGAATCGATACTCAAGCCTCCCCGCCTCAGCCCAACGCCTGCTGAATGAACGGGACGCGCGGAACCTCGACTCCTGGATCACCCTGAGCAAAGTCATCAGCCCAACCGACCTCGACAGCGTCCCGGGCATATGGTCTTGCGTCAGCACCGGCGATACGGAGGATCGGCGAGTTCCTTGATCTTCGAGATGCGGTACTGGCCGCCTTCGTAGGCGAACTCATAGCGCAGCGTCCAGATCAAGCAGGTGGCGCCGCCCGGGCCGTCGGACGAGGATTGGTTCGACTGATACACGACATCGACTGTCGGTGCCGACGTGGAATCCGTCACGTCGACGTTGGAAATCGTTGTGGTGTCATAGCCGTCCACAAACTTCGAGTACGAGTGGCTGTCCTGCCATGCGGACGTCGTCAGGTCGTAGGCGGAGCTATACCGACTGGAATTGATCGCGCCGATGTACTGGTTGACGACGGCGAGGGCAACCGTCTCGTTGCTCTGACCAGCAATCGTGGTACCCACCGACGACGGAACGGCGTATGTCTGAGCGGCAACAGTCGGTGCAGTGGGCAACTCACCGCCGGGCAGGCTCGTGGCTGGTACCCACGACTGTTCCGGCGCGGCAGAGGTCGGTGCCGGCGTTGGCGACGAAGGCGTGGCCGGGACCGTCACCGGCGCCGACACGGGGGCCTCACCGCCCGATCCCCCCAGTGCCAGCGCGGCACCCAAACCCAGGACCAACGCGCCGGCAATCACAGCAGCCCCAATGATCAAGCCACGCTTGCGACCCGATTGGCCGGCCGGGGCAGCCTCGGTCTCTGCGCTGGGCACCGCCACCTGAGGCCCACACGTGGTGCAGTAACCCCCGGCCGGCGGCATCTGTGCAGCGCAGCGTTCGCACGTCTCAGTCATCGTCCA
>JAUPKO010000815.1 GCA_030837395.1 Actinomycetota bacterium
TAAGAGACTGGCAGCAGCAGGCGGTTCGTGCCGCCGAATCCGACGCGGCCTTCGCGGCCGTGGCTTCAGCCGCCGGTGCCCGCCCCCGCCCCGCGGTGGTCGTCGCTGGTGACTATAGCGCCGGGAAATCATCGTTCATCAAGCGGATGATCGCCGAGTTCGGTGGAGAAACACCTCAATCACTGCATATCCGGGCTGACGCCACAACCGAAGAAGTGGGTCGCTACCCATTGGGCACTGTCGAAATCATCGACACACCGGGGTTCCAGAGCCGGCGCGAAGGCCACGATGATCTTGCTTTGGCCGGCTCACGTGAGGCCGCGCTCGTGATTGTCCTCCTGCACGTGAATCTATTGATCGGCGATACCACTGCTTTGCAGAAGATTGCCCACGGCACCTCGACCGCTGCCGGCAAGTGGCCGCGCATGCTGTTCGTCATCAACAGATGCGATGAGCTCGGCGTAGATCCAATCGACTCCGTCGCCGAGTACTTCCACCGTCGTGATCGAAAGTGCGCAGAGCTCGTCGCGGCACTCAACTCCCGCGGGATTCATGTTGCGCCGTCGCATATTCACGGTGTTGCTTCTGATCCATTCGGCAGCGTGGGCGCGCTCTTGCCTGTCGAATCCGCCAATTACGCCGCGAACCGCGGATGGGATGGCATTGCCGCTTTGGTTGACGCTCTTCGCGCCTGGGCGGGCAATGACCTTGATCGCGCTAGCGCATTGGTTGCCTTTGACGATGCGCTTACGAAACTGCTCACGTTGCGCGAGTCCACCCGAACTGGCATTGATACCTACCGTGCCGAGACCGGCAAGCATGACTCGCTTATCGCCTCAATGGATATTTGTCTAGAAGATGCGAAATACCTCCGCCAATCGCTGGAACACGAGCTAGCCGATGCGCTTGCACGTCCGGTGTTGCAGGCTATCGGCAAGATTCGGGAAGTCGAGACGGGTAAAGAACAGGCTCTCGCAAAGGCAATTGATTCGTGGCACAGCGACCCTGAAACAGCTTCTGAGTTGGAACGCTTCATGAGAAGGGCCACGGAGAAGGTCAACGATTGGTCAGCTACCCATCAGTCTGCGATTAGCCGCGAGGAGACTGCCGCCGGATTCGACGCAAAACTCGATCTTCCGGGTGCTCAATCGGCGGGGGGAGGCGGTGACGGCCTCGGCCGAGTGGTCGGCGCAGCTGGTTGGGCCGCGGGGATCGGGAAGAACCTCGGTAAGGTTCTCGGCAATCGTGAGGCCGCGCTGCAGATCGGCCACTTCTTCGGTCACAAATTCAAACCCTGGGGCGCTATCAAGGCGGGCAAGGCGGTTGGGCGCGTCGGGGTCGTGCTCGGTGTCGTCGCTGTCGCGGCCGACGCGGCGACTTGGGCCAATCAGGTCAGCAAAATGAAGGACTGGGATTCCAAGCGCGACGCTGCCGTCGACAAGGTCGAATCGGACAGCCGCGAGTTTCTACGAAAGATGATCGACGAGCCCGAGGGGCCGTGGAGCTACTTGGATGCGCGTGCAGGCCAAGTCCGTGGCCTCCGTGACCAATACCGGGAACGCCAGCTTGCCGCGCAAGATGAGGCTGAGCGATTGCAGCAGCGACTGGCAACGGCCAACGACTTGGTCGAGGCAGCGCAGGAGATACGGAAGGTGATTGTCGATGAGTGAGCCCTTCGATATCGCGGCAGCTAAGACGTGGCTAGACGCTCTGCCTGGTGGTCAGATCGGTGAGCGGTTAGCCGAGCGCTGGCAGAGGTTCGCATGTATTGATGCGCCGGTTGTAACGATTTACGGTTCCTACGACACAGGCAAGAGTTCACTGCTGCGCCGAGTGCTAATCGAGGTCGGGCAAGCAGTGCCGTCATGGCTCACGATCAGCGCGCGAAATGAGACCTTTGAAGTCAACGAGATTCGCGCCGCCGGATGCGTGCTGAGAGATACTCCGGGCTTTGTCGTCGAAGGTGCCGACGCGCGCGCTGAGATGAACACCGAATTGGCGTCGGAGGCCATCGTGCTGACAGACGTCGCCATCGTCACGGTGCCACCGCAACTAGTGACAGCCGAATATCCAGTGTTACGTGCTTTGGTGGAGCAGGATTGGACCCCCGATTCACTGTGGTTCGTCATCTCGCGATTTGATGAGGCCGGCGCGGATCCGGACGACGATCTGGACAGTTACCGGAAGCTCGCCGAACGGAAGACCGCGGAACTGAGGACGGCGTTGAACCTCGACGACGAGGTCCCCGTGCACGTGGTTTGCTCAGATTTCGCCCAAATGGCAGGCGCGGAACAAAATCCGGATCCGGAGGTGTGGGACGAATCCCGGGAATGGGATGGAATAGCCGGCCTGGTGGAAGCAATTACCGTCCTCGGCACTTCGCACAATTCGGCTCTCAGGCGGGCTGCAGAACAGAGATACTGGCGCAATGCTGTGCAACAGGCGCTTTTCCGGCTGCCTCAAGAGCTTGAGAAGCGCCTAGACAACGCCGTCGTCAGCGATGAAGGCGATCAGCTTCGTGCATCGTGGCTAGCGCAACTGGACACCGTGGACCGTGCGGCTGAAGCCGACCTAAGAGGCAGGGTCTCGGCGGCCATCAATGATGCGATGGACAGCCCCGATCCCACGTACGGGTTCGCCGAGAGGCTCAAGACTTCCGTCGGAGCGTGGCACTCTGCATCCGAGCGTGATGTCGACAAGTTGTTACGGAGCGTGGGGGAGACACTCGCTACAGACCGCACTCGCCCAGACTGGCAGCGGTTCGATGACCTTGCCGCGGCCCTGCGCCGTGAGCCGTCCAAGCCGGAATCCGAGTGCGGTCATTCGCTTCTCTACGCTCCAGTCGTCGGCGAGGTTGGTGACGCGATCTTGGACGCCCTGAGGCATTACCAGGACAGCCGTGGACTTAAGCAGGCTGCACCGACGTCTCAGACTTCAGGTGCCGACCCAATGGCTGCAGCGGCAGCCGGAATAGCTTTGGCTACCCAGCTGGCCACTATTGCGGAGGGCTTCAGGAACCGGCAACGGACAACCGCCAGGGAGCGCACTGATATTCAGTCGGGTTTGGTTGCCGTCGGCGGCGAGGCCACCGCTCTTGCAAATGATGAGCTCAACCGCCTAGTCGGCGCAGCACGGCAGCAGATTATTAACGCTA
>JAUPKO010000816.1 GCA_030837395.1 Actinomycetota bacterium
GACGAGGAACGTGGCTGGTGGCGGCGCAATCGGGAACGGGAGCGGGAGTGGTTCAACCGCCACCTCGGCCTGGATTTGGAGTTGCGCGCGGAGGGTGCCGTGGCGATCGATCCGGCCGGTGACCTCACCGATCGGGCCTTCCCCGGAGCCGGCTCGGCAAGGCATTACGCGCTGCTGCTGCTCGACGAACTGGTGGAGGAGTTGCGCAACGACAAGGGCGCCGCGTTGGACGGGACGGCCTGGGCGCACGTGGCGCATTCCACGGCCCGGCACGCTGGCGACCGAGTGTTCGCCAACTGGCGTCCGGGGCTGCGCAAAGCCCACCGCGAGAATCCCGACGCGGTGTACGAGGAGGCGCTGGAGGTGCTGGTGGAGGCCGGTCTGGTGCGCCATGACACGGGCGGGTTGTTGGTGCACGCCGCCGCCGCCCGCTATGCGCCCAGACCCGAGTTGCTCGCGGCCGCGGCGCCCTCGGGTGAACGGTCGCTGTTCGAGGTCGACTTCTGATGGCAGCGACCACCCCCAACGGGTCGCCCGGGTCGCACGCGCCCTCCCCGGCCCCGAGCACCCGCTTCCGGCTCAACCGTGCGGGCATCCTCAACGTCTGGCAGTACGACTCGCAGGAGTTCGACTTCGGCGGGGGCCGACTGCTGCTGCGTGGGGCCAACGGCGCCGGCAAGTCCAAGACGCTCGAGATGCTCCTGCCGTTCGCGCTCGACGGCGACAAGGCGCGTCTGACGGCCTCGGCCAAACACCATACGAGTCTGCTGTGGCTCATGACCGACGGCTACGACGGCCCCGGCCGGGTCGGCTACATCTGGGTCGAGTTCCTGCGACCCACCGTCGACGGTGGGCACGAAGCCTTCACCTGTGGCGTCGGCATCCGCGCCAGCGGATCGCAGCGCACGGCCACTGCCTGGCACTTCACCACCGACCAACGGATCGGCATCGACTTCACACTCGATGACGACGGGAGCCCGCTGACGCGGGGGCGGTTGGCCGAGGTGCTCGGCGACGACGGCTACGTATTCGAGCGCGCGACGGCCTACAAGGAACACGTCGGCCGAGCACTGTTCGGCCTCGACCCGGCGCAATACGACGACGTGCTGCGGCTGCTCTACTGGCTGCGCCAACCGCAGATCGGGGAGGACATCGAACCGGCCAAACTCACCGGGCAGTTGTCCCAGGCTCTGCCGCAACTTGACGAGCAGGCGCTGCGAGCCGCGGGCGAGACCTTCGACGAACTCACCGCATTCGGCGAGCAGATCGAGCGGCGCGCGGCGGCCGCGGGTGTGCTCACGGCCCTGGCTGGCGCGTACGCCGACTACGCCCGGGCGGTGGTGGCGGATCGAGCCCGGGCGGTGGCCAATGCACTGCGCACCGAGCGCCAGTTGCGCACCCAGGCCAAGCGGGCGCAGGGCGAGGTCGAGCGGCTCGGGACTGAGTTGGCTGCGGCTGAGGCGCAGCGGGCCGCCGAAGCTGCCGCGAAGGGGCAGGAGGAGGCGCGCCTGACGGCGCTGCAGGACAGTCCCGAATTCCGCACTCAGCGCCGGTTGACGGAACTGCGCGAGACCGCGCGCCGGGACCGCCGGCAGGCCGACGTCGCCGCCACGCGCAGAGCCGATGCGGCCGGCGCGGTGAGCACGCGCGAGGGGAAGGTGGCCGAACGAGCCGCTGGTGTGCGGCGGTTGCTGCAGTCGCACGTTGCGCTGGTGCGTGGGTTGCATGCCCGGCTGCGTGAGGGTGTGCCCGGCTCGGCCGGGTTGGTGGTCGGCTCGGCGCTGGAGGGGCCTCGGCTTGAGTCCACCGACGAGGTCGAATCGCTGATTGCTGCGCTTGACCATGCCGTCGTGCTGCTGGGGCAGGCCCGCACCGCGGTGAGCCTGCGGTTGGCCGCGGTGGCGGTGGTGCGCGTGGCCGCCGAACGCGCGGAGGCCGCGGATCGGACGCAGCAGGCGGCCGAGCGTGCCGCCGACGAAGCGGAGCAGCGATGGGACGCCGCCCGGAATCTCCTGCGCGAGGCTGAGCGGGCCGCGGATGATGCCCTGCGGGTTCTCGACGAAGCGCTGGTGGCGTGGGTTGCCGAGCCGGTCGCCGTGGCTGTGGAGTTGCCGGAGGAGCTGGATGCCGACGCCGTTGCGCGCCTGCCGGAGTTGGCGCAGGACGCCGCCGCGCCGACCCTCGACGCGATGCGCTCCGAGCGGGCGCAAGCCGCCGCGCGACGGGAGGCCGCTGGCGCACGCATCGCCGAACTCGGTCAGCGTCGGGCCGAGGTCGCGGCCGAGCGTGATCCCGCGCCGCCGCCGCCCGCGCTGCCCCGCACCGAGCGTCCCGACGGCCTGCCGCTGTGGCAGGTGGTGGACTTCACTCGCGGCCTGGACGGTGCGCAGCAGGCAGGTCTGGAGGCGGCATTGCAGGCTGCGGGCCTGCTGGATGCGTGGGTGCGTCCCGGCGGTCGGCTGCTCGATGAGCAGCAGCGGGACGTGGTGTTGGCGCCAGCGCGAAGTGCCCTTGGGGACCCCCACGCCGCGGGCTCCACCGGCACTTCGGGCGGCCCCGACACCCCGGCCTTGGATCGGCTACTCACGCCGGACCTGCCCGCGGACGCGCGCGGCTTGCACCTCGACGACGTCCGCGCAGTCTTGGCCGCGATCGGCACTGAGGATCACCGGGCGACGGCGTGGGTGCGTCCCGATGGCATGTGGCGACTCGGTCCGGCGCACGGCCGTGCGGCCAAGGAAGCCGCGCAGTTCATCGGGGCCACGGCGCGAGCCCAGGAGCGGTTGCGTCGGTTGGCCGAGATCGACGCCGAACTCGCCGAGCAGCGAACGCTGCGCACCGCCGCGGACTCCGACCACGAGCGGTTGACGGCGGAGGTCGCCGCGCTGACGGCCTGGGTGCGGGCCGTGCCTTCGGGTCGGGCGCTGCTGACCGCCTGGACACGGGCCGACGAGCGTCGACGGGCCGAGGCCGAGGCCGGGGAGGTCAACCGCACGGCCCAGGTCGAGGCGCGGTCGGCGCGGGCCGCGGCGGCCGACGCGCGAACCCGCCTGCAACGTGCCGCCGACGAGCACGCCCTGCCGTCGGCCACATCCGAGTTGAACGCCGTGGATCAAGCCCTGCGCGGCCTGGATTCGGACCTCAACGGTGCCGAACGCGACGTCCCGCCGATTCGGTCCGGGATCACCGCCTGGACCGAGGCCACGGCCTTCTGGCAGGAGGCTCTCGACACCCTGGCCGCAGAGCAGTCAGCCGCCGCCGAGGCTGACCGGCAGGCACGCGAATCCGGGGCGCAGGCCGACGCGTTGGAGGCGACGATGGGCGCCTCAATCCAGCAACTCCAGCAGGCCATCGGCGAGGCCCAACGCAACCGAGACCAGCACGAACGCGCCGCGGAGGCGGCTCAGACCAGGGCCAACGCCTTGCGCGGCGAGCATGGCGAAGCGAAGGCCGAGGCCCGCAACGCTGACGCCCGCCTCGCCGAGCACCTGGGGCAGCGCACCGGAACCATCGGGGCGTTGGCCGCAACCTCCGGGGTGCCGGGCCTGCTGGCTGCAACGGCCGCGCCGGAAGCCGACGGTGACGAAGTGCTCCGGCTGGTGGATCACCCTGCGGGTGAGGCGGTGAGTCGGCGCACCGCGGAGGCGGTGCAATCGTTGGCCAGGTTGAGCGAGGTCGAGCCGAGCACGGCGGTGAACCGAGTGTGGAAGTCGCACGCGGAGGCCACCAGCGGACCTGCCGCCGATCACCAGCCCGCGGTCGCCCAATTCGACGATCTGCTCGCCGTGAGCGGCACCGACGAGGCCGGCGAAGCCCCCATTGTGGAGTTGGCGACGCGGGTGGACGCCGCAGTGCGTCGGGACCGCGAGCTGCTCACCGAGCGCGAGAAGAAGCAGTTCGAGCAGCACATCCTGGGCGAACTCGGCGATGCGATCCGCCGCTGCCGGCGCGAGGCCGACGAACTCGTCATCGCCATGAATCAGCAACTCGCCCACGTCACGACGTCGCAGGGCATCCAGGTGAAGCTGGAGTGGAAGTTGCGCGCCGATGTCCCGGCCGAGGCCCGCGAGGCGGTGGGGCTACTGTCGCAGCCGGTCGGAGCGCTGGTCGCCTCGGAGCGGGCGCGGTTGCGCGATGTGCTGCACGAGTTGATCGAGGTGTCGCGCTCGGAGCGGCCGGAATTGTCGTACGGCGAGCACCTCTCGGCGGCGCTGGACTACCGGGTGTGGTCGGAGTTCACCATCCGCTACAGCCGGCCGGAGGGGGAGGGTGCCTGGGAGCGGCTGCACCGGCGGTCGCCGCTGTCGCAGGGGGAGCAGAAGGTGCTGTGCTACCTGCCGTTGTTCGCTGCTGCGGCGGCGCACTTCACATCGTTGGCCGGTGCGGCGCCGTACGCCCCGCGCCTGGTGCTGCTCGACGACGCCTTTCCCAAGATCGACGTGCGCACCCACCCACTGCTGTTCGGTTTGCTGGTGCAACTCGACCTCGACTTCGTGATTACCAGCGAGCGGCTGTGGGGCGACCACGACACCGTGCCGTCGCTGGCGATCTACGAGGCACTGCGCGATCCGAGTCAACGCGGCATCGCGCAATACGAGTACCGCTGGGACGGCCGATCGCTGCACGCACTCGGATGAGCGCCCTGCCGGATTGGATCGCGGACCCCGCGCTGGGGCCGGTGTGGGACCGCATCTGGGACCGCTTCGAGAAGGCCGGGTTGGAGCCTGTCGGGGGGGTGCGGGTGGCGGCGGCCACGCGCGAGCAGCGCCATGCGCTCGGTGATCTGTTGGGGCGACCGCTGACCGGTGGCACGGTGCGCATCGACTTGGCGGTGCTCGACGAGCGGTTGGCCGAGCGCTCCGGGGTCGGCGGGTTGGGGGAGGTGCTCGGGCAGTTGTACGGGCGGGCGCCGCAGAGTCGTCCGGCGGCACGGGCGGCGCGGGCCGAGGCTAGGGAGTTGCCGTTGGCGTTGGCGGCGGAGCTGTTCGATCCGGCGTGGTCGGCGGAGGTGATCGGCTGGTTGCGGGACACCGGGGTGCTGACGGCCCGGGCCGACTCCGAGCGCATCGTGCGCGACGCGGCCACGGTGCTGGCGGAGCTGACGGGTTCGGCCGCCGACGGTCCCCTGCCGGCCCGGACGCCGCCGGCAGTTACGGACGGGCCCCTGCCGACGCGGACGCCACCGGCAGTTCCGGGTGGGCCCCAGCCCACCCGGTCGCGGGTGGAACTCGGCGCGACGTTGCTCGGTGATGCGCACGCGTTGGACCGTGACAGGGTGCTGCATGCCGTGGTGCTGCGTGGGTTAGCTGCTGCTGTCGGGGTGGCGGTGCCGGGCTCAACGGGGGACCGGGAGGAGTTGTGGGCGCGGTTCGGGGTGCAGCCCGATGTGCTCTCGCGGACCTGCCTGGCGTGGCGATTGCGGTCCACGGGTGCAGGCCCGACGGACCGACGCGTCAACGAGGCCTGCGCTGCCGGCGACCCGATCCACCTGACCGAATGGGACCTGCGTCGGTTGGCGGAGGTGCACCCCGGGGCCGATGGGCCGGTGCTGGTGTGCGAGAACCCGAGGGTGGTCGAGGCCTTTGCCGAAATTGGCGTGGTCGGGTGGTCGGCGGTCTGCACCGCTGGCGAGCCGAATCTGGTGGTGGCGCGGGTGCTGGGGCAGTTGGCGACCGCTGGGGCCGAGTTGTTGTACCACGGCGACTTCGACTGGGCGGGCCTGGCGATCGCCAACCGGGTGATCGAGCGGGCCGGTGCGCGGCCGTGGTTGATGTCGGCGGGGGACTATTCGCGAGGTGTGCGGGACGATGGTCCGCGGCTGATCGGGCACGAGGTGGTGCCGTCCTGGGACCGGGAGTTGGGCGACGTCATGCGGTCCCATGGCCGGGCGGTGCACGAGGAGTCGGTGCTGGCCGAACTGCTGGCGGTCGCGGAGGATTGGCCGGGGGCACGGGTGTGGCGGGGGTGACGGTGGAGCTGCACAGGTTGCAGCGGCCCCGGCCCACCTTCGGCCACCGCTCGTCAGGTCCAGGCCACCATCTCGTCGACGGAGCACCAGCGCCAGTCCTCGCCGGGTTCGACGCTGCGCATGACCGGATGGGCCGTCGCGTGGAGGTGTGCGGTGGCTAGCCCACTGCCGAGATTCGTGACACTCCCTGTACGGCGTAGACGGTTCCGGCCGGGAAGGTCGTGAAGAAGGCCGCTTCGCTCTGTGCCACCTGGCCGGGTTCGACGCTCTCCACGAAGGCGAAAGTGGTCTCGAGTTGGGTGGCTCCGTCGGGCGTTTCGGCAGCGATTTCGATGACGTACATCGAGCGCTTCTCACTGGTGTTCGTGACGATGACCGGTACGGTCACCAACCCGCTTGCCTCGTCGGCCACCGGCGTCCCCAGCA
>JAUPKO010000817.1 GCA_030837395.1 Actinomycetota bacterium
GCCCAGACACTGGCCGCCCTCCTGAACGAGGATGGTGTTCGCGTCTTCTACGACGAGTATGTTGCGGCCGAGCTCTGGGGCAGTGATCTCTACACCGTTCTCGACGAGGTCTACCGTAAACGTGCTCGGTTCACAATTGTATTCATCTCGAAGCACTACGTCAGCAAGCCGTGGACCCGCCACGAGCGCCAGAGCGCTCAAGCCCGGGCCATGCTCGAAGTGGGTGCTTACCTGCTGCCCGTCCGCTTGGATGACAGCGAGTTGCCAGGACTTCGCCCGACCGTTGCCTATATTGACGCACGGCGTACTCCATTTGAGGAGATTGCCGCTCTCGTCAAACGCAAGTTGGTCGACTCCCCAGGCACAACGGCCCAGGATTCACCGACACTTCGGGTGCCCCGGGATGAAGGGCAACAGCGAGAACTTCTCGCCCAACGACCTCCCGGCTGGGAGTATTTACTTTACGCAGGGGTTCTGTGGCAGCGCCGCGAAGCGCTCGAATCCAAGTGGTGTGATCATCAAATTGGCTACTCTCGCCGTAACGGGCGTCATTTGGACAACAATGAAGCTATCAGTCTCATGCATCATGCCCTGGATGATTTGAAAGTTTGCGGTCCTAACCTTGAGAAGGTGCTTGATCCTGTCGCCCAGGAGCGGGCTTTCGGCGCTCCGGGGGAACCGGGAAATCCCGCGCTCATTGAACATATTGCCGCCCGACTAGTCAGCATCTACGATGACATGCTCGACATTGCTGCCATGTTGCGGGGGACTACCGTTCCCAGCGAGACGGCGCAATTGATGGAGGTAACAGCCCGCCTCACGGACATGCCGCTGCAGCAGATCAGGGACGCGGTCGATCAATTGGTGGCGGAAATCGACCTGATCCCCGACAAGTTGGCCCGGGGTGAGAAGATTGTCATCGAGCTAACGGTGGCCATATCCATCGATGACAACGTGCTGCAGGAGCTGGCGCGGCGGCAGACGCAACAGGTCTTGGAGGGCTGATCAAGCCGCTGCAATTCATCGCCTACCGCTCACGCGCGTGCGCATCCCGCATTCGTGTGCCTCGAGCGCGAAGTGCCAACCACACGGTCCCGCCGTTGAACCCCAGCTCCTCGCCGATGCGCGCCGTCGACCAGCCGTTGGCGTAGAGCGCCGCGGCGCGGTCAACTTCGGCAACCGTCATGCTCTGGCCGCGCATCCGGTGGCCCGCCCGCCGCACATGGTTCGCCACCGTCGCCCGGTTCACCAAGACCAGCCGGCTACTGGCCGACCTCGCCGGCGGGCACGCCGACCACTCCTGGGACAAACGCCTCCGCGAGTACACCCGCCCCGGCGTCCTGATCCTGGACGACTTCGCCATGTGCGCCTTCACCGACACCCAGGCCGACGACCTCTACGAACTGACCAGCGAACGCGCCGCCGCCGGCCGACCCATGATCCTGACCAGCAACCGCAAACCGGCGGACTGGTACCCCCTGTTCCCCAACCCCGTGATCGCCGAATCACTCCTCGACCGACTGATCAACACCAGCCACGCCCTACTCATCGACGGACCCAGCTACCGACCCCGCAAACGCCCCCGGCCCGCCGACTCGACACCGACCGACCCGATCCTGTAGAACCACACCACGGACCACGCCCTGAGGAATTACGCGAGTTCAGCCCTGGGGAATTCCGTGAGCGGTGACACCGCGACCGATGCCGCCTATGGCGCCGTCTCAGTGCGCGCCAGCGCGGCGCGAGTGGTCTCCACCGACACCCGGGTGCTGTTCGAGGCGTTGACCGGCGTCTACTGCGCGTTGGGGTTCGACGCGGTGGGCGATTAGGTGTTCCGCGACCTGGTCATCGCTCGGGTCGTCGAGCCGACCTCGCTGCTGGACACCGCCCGGGTGCTGACCGATCTGGGTCGGACGCCAGCCAGCTACGCGACGATGAAACGGACCCTGACCCTCGCCGTCGCCATCAGCGGCGATACCGACACCGTCCCCGACCCCCAGGCCGGACCCGACACCGATGGACCAGGCTGTGAGGCTGGCGGCCAGGCCGGTGGGCGGGCGGGGTCTTACCGGGACCAGATCGCGGCGTTGTGCTTCGGCCATGCCCTGAACAGCGGTGATGTGTCGCTGGTGCTCTACGACGCCACGACGTTGTACTTCGAGGCCGAGAAGGAGGACGACCTACGCAAGGTCGGCTACTCCAAGGAACGCCGCGTCGACCCCCAGGTCGTGGTCGGGTTGCTGGTCGACCGGGAAGGGTTCCCGCTGGAGGTCGGCTGCTTCGAGGGCAACAAGGCCGAGACCACCACCATCGTCCCGATCGTGCAGGCGTTCGCTGCCCGCCACCAACTCGCCGAGATGGTCGTGGTCGCCGACGCCGGGATGCTCTCGGCGAAGAACCTGACCGAGCTGGACACCGCGCGGCTGCGGTTCATCGTCGGTTCCAAGGTCACCAAGGCGCCGTTGGACCTGGCCTCGCACTTTCGCTGGCACGGCGAAGCGTTCACCGACGGGCAGGTCATCGACACCGTC
>JAUPKO010000818.1 GCA_030837395.1 Actinomycetota bacterium
CACGAGGAACCGGAACGCATCGCTCAGATTTATGGGCCCACGTCCCCGTCTTCCAATGCACGCGAGCGGACGCTTGGAATCAAGAGATTCACCTCCGAGCTGGAAGGCGTGCGCAACCAAGGCTACGCACTAGTACGCAACGAACTAGAGGAGGGAGCGTCAGCAATTGGCGCACCTGTCTTCAACGGTGATCGCGTTGCGTATGCGCTTTGGATTGGTGGACCGACATTCAGGTTCACCGACGCCCGAGTGCCAGAGCTGGCAGCGGAAGTTATGCGGTCTGCCCACGAGCTGTCCACGCTCGTGCAGGTGGGCGAGAATCAATTTGCGGCGAACTGAGAGGTCTTGAGAATGTATCGAATCGCCTGTGTGCAAATGGAGCCAAAGCTAGGTGAAATAGAGGGCAATCGGCGCGAGTCTGCACGTCTCATTCGTGAGGCGGCGAGCCAGGGCGCCAAGCTCATTGTGCTACCCGAGGCTGCCGCGGCGGGCTACATGTTCCGGGACCGCGACGAGGCTATGTCAATGGCCGAGGAGGTCCCAGCAGGACCGGCATGCACCGAATGGCTCGCCCTTTGCCGTGAACTAGATGTGTGGCTCGTAGCCGGAATGACAGAGAAGGAAGACGGCAAAGTCTTCAACTCCGCTGTGTTCCTGTCCCCGAGCGGATACGTCGGAAAGTTCCGCAAGGTCCACCTCTGGAATGATGAAAAGCAGATCTACGGCCCCGGCGAAGGATTCCCTGTCTTCGAAACGGAACTCGGGCGCATTGCGATCGCCATTTGTTACGACGCTTGGTTCCCTGAGACCTTCAGATCGGCATCACTCGGGGGCGCCGACGTCCTCGTGATGCCCTGTAATTGGGTTCCCGTTCCGCACCAGCCCGAAGGCATCGTCATGGCCAACATGATGTGCCAGACCGGTGCGCATAGCAATCACATGTTCGTTGCAGCTGCCAGCCGCGTGGGAGAGGAACGGGGGCAGCCTTTCGTCGGGTGTTCCCTTGTGGTCGGCCCCGATGGTTGGCCCCTAGCCGGCCCGGCCGCCCGCAATGAGCCAGACATCGTCTACGCCGACATCGATCCTGTTGGGACCCGCGACGAACGCTGGGGAAATCCGTTCAATCAGCCGGTCAACGATCGACGTACCGACGTCTACAGGAGCTGACGGCACCACCGAAGTCCCCACCCAAGCCACGACAAGAGGAGCCCCATGAGCAGCCAGCAGTTGAAGTGCAGAAAGATCGTCCGTCACGTTGAAGAGATCCGACTTGAGAACGGCCGGGTCGTGGAACCTCCGCTTCGCATTGCCATCGTGGCCGCGGTCATCGAGAATCCATTCCCGCTCGACTACGCGCAGGACCTGGTGACCTTGGCTGATGCGGTAGGTGAGGAGCTCGGTCTCCTGATAGGGCCCGAGTGCGTGGCGCTCTTGGGCGAGGACGTCGAGGCGTTCGGCAAGGGAGCCCTTATCGGCGTGGACGGAGAGCTAGAGCACGGATCCGCGCTCATCCACAATCTCCGCTTCGGAAACGTCTTCAGAAACGCTGCCGGGGGGACCGAACTGCTCCCCGCGGTTGAGAAGGTGGGTCTCCAGGGGAGTCCTATGCAGATCCCGCTTAAGCACAAGCTTGACTCAAAGACGCGTTCGCACCACCAGACGACAACCCTCATCGTCGATGACACCCCCCGGCGGGGGGAAATCATGGTCGCGGTTGCCGCCGCCAACACAGGAAGGCCGCTCGCGCGCCTGGCGACCTTCGGTGCGGAGGTCAAGTAGTCATGCAGTGGACCCCCGAGGAGATTAAAGAGGCGGATAGGCGCCATGTCATCCATTCATGGTCCGTCCAGGGCAAGTTGAGTCCGACCCTCGTCACCGGTGGGGAAGGCTCCTGGTTCTGGGATGAGACCGGCAAGCGCTACCTTGACTTCCAATCCCAGCTGGTCAACATGAGCCTTGGGCATCAGCATCCGCGCATGATCGAGGCGATCAAGGATGCTGCGGAGCGAATGTGTTACATCGGGCCAGGCTTTGCTGAGCAAAGCCGAGCCGAACTTGCATGGCGAGTCGCGCAACTCACACCCGGTGACCTCACCATGTCGTTCTTCACGACGGGCGGTGCGGCAGCGAATGAGACTGCGATCCGTCTAGCGCGCCACGTCACCGGTCGACACAAGATCCTGGCGCGGTACCGCTCGTACCACGGAGCCACGGCCGGGGCGCTTACCCTCACTGGCGATCCCCGTCGGTGGGCAACCGAACCCGGAATGAGTGGTGTGGTCCGCATTTTGGATCCCTACACATACCGTTGCCCGGCTGGCCATCCAGATCCCTGTCCCGTTTGCACAGGGGAACCGCACCTGGAGGAGATCCTTCAATACGAGAACCCTGAGACCGTAGCCGCCATCATTCTTGAGCCGGTGACGGGTACGAATGGACTCATATACCCGCCGGAGGGTTACCTGCAGGCGATCCGCCGAGTGTGTGATCGATACGGAATCATGCTGATCCTCGACGAGGTCATGACTGGATTCGGGCGCACGGGCGAGTGGTTTGCAGCCGACCACTACGGCGTGGTACCTGACATCCTGACCTCCGCGAAGGGGATCAACTCGGGCTACGTGCCGCTCGGAGTGATGACCGTCAACCAGGCCATCGCTGACTGGCTGCAGGACCACATGTTCTGGGGCGGTCAGACCTATGCCGGTCACCCGCTGGCTTGTGCCTCGGGCATCGCTGCACTCACCATCATGGAGGAGGAGGGGCTCGTCGAGAATGCACGGAAGCAGGGAGAACGGCTTCGTTTGGGGCTTGAAGCCCTAGCGGAGAAGCATCCGAGCATTGGCGACATCCGTGGACGAGGATTGTTC
>JAUPKO010000819.1 GCA_030837395.1 Actinomycetota bacterium
CGAACCTCACCCCCCTCCTCACCGCTGATGGCCTCTCCTTCAGTCTGAGTGCGACGCTCGTCCTGCTGCTGCCGGCCTTCGCCGGCGCGTGGTGGGTGCTGGGAGCACTCGTGGCTCCGCGCCTGCCGTCGGGGCTGATCCGAAAGACCGACCGCGCCAATAACATGGAGCCCATATGAAGTACCCCTTCTCTCGGCCACGTTCCGTGCCGATCCCGGTACTCCCCCAATCCATCAACAGTTGGGCGACCTGTTCACACGGCATGCCCCAGGCCGGCGCGTTCGTGACACCAGCCAACCCGTGCCCGAAGGACGGCCGCATACGCCCTCGCACACCAGCGTCCGCCGCATACCCCTTCCCCGTGGCAGTGACGCACCGGGCACCCGCCGAGGCGCACCTTAGGCAAACGGTGACCCATGAGTAGGCGGACGGCGATCGTCGCCGGAGTACTCACGTTGCTCGTCGTGCTCCTCGTGGGGGCCACATCTATCGCGGTCCTCTCCTTCAACCCGCCCACCAGTACCCCTCGAGGCAATACTCCGCTGCTGCCCCCGAGCGCCGTCGTAGCCCCCGTCCCTGACGTGCCTGACGCTGAAATCCCCGCCGGCACTCTCGAGATCAAAGTCACCTACCTGCCGCTCGGCACGCCCGCCAGCATCGCAATCGCCGGCCCAGACGGCTTCAGAGCCGCCGTCACCGGCGATCGCGTGTTGACCGGTTTGGCGAATGGCACTTACACAGTCTCCTCTGAGACGGTGTCGGTCGACGGCATTCGAACCGCTCCCGTGCACGAGGTGCTACAGGTAAAGGTAAACAAGGCTCATGGCGCCTTCGTTCAGATCGAATATGCCAACCGAATCGCCGAGAACTTCGTTGAGGTGTCACCTGATGATGTGGTCGCAGCAACGTTCGACGACACGCGCGGTATCAAGGCGGTAACACTGACCGGTTCCCCCCTCCAACCTGGCAACGTGTTTGCACTCGGCATAACAGACGCGACCCCTCAGGGAGCTGCCGGATTCGTCACCTCGGTGTTCGAAAACAGCGACGGCACGACGACCTATGTGACCGAACAAGCGACTTTGCAGGACCTCATCCCGCAGGGCAAGATTCAAGTCGCGGCTGATCCCGCGACCTTCACCGACAACGACGCCTCAGTGGCGTCAGGATCCGGGGGCCCGATACGCGGCATGAGCGCGAGCGTGCGGACGGACTCACTCAAGGATGCGATCGGCGCTGCGTGGAGCGACTGTGACCGCGACGGAAAGGTCAGCATCGTCGACCCCACCGACCCACTTGTGACC
Organism: Actinomycetota bacterium; assembly: GCA_030837395.1. Classification (GTDB taxonomy): domain Bacteria; phylum Actinomycetota; class Actinomycetes; order S36-B12; family UBA10799; genus JACJWR01. The sequence goes on from JAUPKO010000819.1 coordinate 1,305, forward strand.
GTCACCGCAACACTGGACATGGAGTGGGGCTGGACATGGGACTACGCCGACACGGGAGAGTCCGGTCGCGTTGATGCCCACGTCACGGTCACCGCGACATCGAAGCTGGGCGTATCCATTAGCGGGTCAGTCACCTGCAAGGCACCCGACCGGATCATCGCGCAGCGCCTCTTGGGGACGATCGCTTTCGCCATCGGCCCCGTGCCTGTTGTCGTCGTACCGGTGGCGACGCTTTCCGTTTCCGTCGGGATTGAGGCTGAAGGCAAGGCCGTAGCGGAAGTCGGGTTTGAGGTGTCCGCGGCCGCGTGGGCCGGCGCTTCGGGCCACTTGACACTCAGTAGTGCAGGCGTTGAAGGCTACGCGGGCGCGAGTGGCCCCGAGTGGACCTACATCCCACCCAGGCTCACGGCGCAGGCCAGTGCGACCGTGCACGCCGGGCTCACGGGCAAGACCACGTTCCTTATCTACGGGCTTGCAGGGCCCTTTGGCTCGGCCACACTCGGCCCCAACGTGATAGTCGAGGCCGACACGGTGGCGGGCGGGGGAACTGAGACCGCCGCACTGGCCGGAAAGGTCCTCGCCGACTTGGACATCACCGTGGGCATCGAGGACGCCTTCTGCGGGACGTTCGAGATCAAGAACGCAATCCCACAGTCGATCTGCGAGAAGGTCAAAGACTTCAACAAGTCATGGACGCCTGTGTCACACGTCCTCTGGGAGGGTCAGACGCAGTGGATAGGTGAACCGGGCGACCCATGTCAGGACGTTGCGCAGTGTGAGGAGCAGCCCCGGGTCTTCTTCACCAACGACATCACTGAGGACCGCATCGGGGTGGTCCCGCCACCGGCGAGCTGCAGGGTCGATCCTTGGGACGCGGGGCCGGCCAACTGCCAGTTGACGGTACGCGTGGCATCGGGCCTCTTCGGTGTCCGCACTTTCGCCGTGACCCAGATCGGATACGCCATCGGCTATGAAGAACCTGCCAATGTCTTCAATGACGGATCCCAGCGCAAGCAGCTCGTCATCGGAAACGAGATAGGCGCCCATGGGCACGTCCGGACGATCGTGGACTTCAAGGAGGATGCGTTTCAGACCGTCGCCACGCCACAAGAGGGGGTTCCCGTCTGGCAGCCGTCACCTGACGGCGGCAACGGCGTGGCCGGCTGGGACACCTTCGGCGGAGCTGAGTATGGCAACGCGATCTACGCTCAGGTGCCAGGAGACTCAAGGATCACGACCTGTGGCTACTTCACCCTGGACGCCGATTCGTCGAGCGATCTTCAGTTTCGTCAATTGGAAGTGAGCTTGACGACCTTCGGCGTGGTCGACGGAATCTGGCGCCAAGAGGATAGTCAGAGGAAGACCAGCTACGGCTGGGAGGCTCCACCACTTTGCTTCGGGGGATGGTTCCTCCCACCCATGACGACAGTCACCGTGGAACTCCAAGGGTGCGACACGACCTCCGGCTGCACGGTGTCGCTGGCCAACTGGACGGTTCGCGGCTCCGGCGGCGGTCCAGGGTTCACCACGGGTCTCGAGTTGGGGAGTGGAACGACGAAAGGGGAGGCGTTGACCTTCCATGTACCCACCGA
>JAUPKO010000820.1 GCA_030837395.1 Actinomycetota bacterium
ACTGGCGGTATGCAGTCGACTGATCGCCATGACCCGCGTGCAACGGGCCGCGCTGGGCCCCATGCACGAGGGCCGGGTGGACGTCATCGGCGGCGGCGCGATCGTGGTTGAGGAACTGGCCGCAGCATTGGGGAAGCGGGCCGGCATCGACGAACTCGTGGTCAGCGAGCACGACATCCTGGACGGGATTGCGCTGTCGATCCCGTAAACGAAAAACTGCGGCGCCGTCGACTACTTGGCGCCGCAGTTGATCGGTCGAGAAAATTCAGAGCTTGATCTTGCAGCCGCTGCCGATGTTGCGGCAGTGGGCCATGTTCTTGCACGCGTTGCAGCGGCACATGCAGCCGCCGGTGCGCTTGACCTCGGTAACACGCATCTCGTCATCTCCTTTTGGGGTCCGCCGCACGCGGACCTAATCTATGACGATAGTTGTGATGTTCGGGTGTGTCAGCCGAACACGCGCCGGTCCACCGGTGTCGCCCCTATAGCCCAATTGGCAGAGGCAGCGGACTTAAAATCCGCACAGTGTCGGTTCGAGTCCGACTGGGGGCACGGGAAGTGGCTGGTGACGGGCCGTTAGTCGGCGTCGCCGACGAGCCGGAGCCGGGGATGGACCGCAGTGGGACCGCAGCACCCTCGTCGAGCCTGTCGGCGACAGCATCAAGGTCATCGGAAACAGGTGTCCGTAGCGGTCTTGTGGCCGAGCATTCTCTGCACCACTTTGACGTTCGCGCCGGCCGAAATTGTCAACGAAGCACAGGTGTGCCGCAATTCCTGCGGGACGAAGTCGCCGAGCTTCACCGCTGCGGCCGCTTTGTCGAACTTCCACCGGAACTCGCCCAGCGGCAGCCACCCCCCCCGTGGCGCCAGGCCCGAGATCGTCCTAGCGGCCGCCGATCTGGTTGCCTGGGCCCAACTGATCAACGATTTCCGCTACCGGGTCCGGCACGTCGCGGCCCGCATCACCCGAGGCGCCCGCCGACTGCGGCTGCGTATCGACGCCACCTGGCGCTGGGCCGGCGCCATCGCGACCGCCAGGCAGCGCATCCGCGCCGCCTTCCCCTGACAACCGCAAACCCGACCCGCCGACCCGAAAGACCCAGGCCCCTTGGAAAGCCCGCCCACCCCGGCGACACGGGACAGCCAAACACACCCCAAGCCCAAAATCGCTACCGCTCAGTGACTTTCACGGCTCAGCGCCCCCGAACCCCACCGGCGCGAAAAATCGAGGCTAGCTCCTCAGGGGCGCTTCGCTCCTCCGTGGTGGACGAAAATTCGCATGTCGGCGCCGGTTGGGAGGGTTGTGCCCGAGGAACTACGGGACGATTCTGAAGGAGTGTTTCGGTCGACCCCGGTACCTCTATGTTGCCGCTGAGCCCGCAGGCTAGCTTGGGGCGGAGGGCACAACCATGTCCGCGGGAACCGTGGAATGTTGCCTTCGAGCACGAGTGTCAGAGTCCTGTTTCACCCCGCCCTCCCCGAAACGCACTCCACCACAACGGGATACGAGAGTTCGCGAGGGAGTGATGGGTGATGGATGTCGTGCATCCGCGGTGCGCGGGGATCGACTGCTCGAAGAAAGACGCGAAGGTCTGCGTGCGGGTCCAGGGCCAGGGTGGCCGCGCGACATCGGCGACGGTGAGCACCTGGGGCGCCACGACCGGCCAGATCCTGGCGTTGCGTGAGCATCTGGTCGCGGCGAAGGTGAGCTGCGTGGTGATCGAGTCCACCAGCGACTACTGGAAGCCGTTCTACTACCTGCTCGACGACGGCTTGGATGTGGTCCTGGTCAACGCCGCGGCGGTGCGTAACCTGCCCGGCCGCAAGACCGACGTCTCGGATGCGGCGTGGCTGGCCGACCTGGGCGCCCACGGGCTGGTGAAGGCCTCCTTCGTGCCCCCAGCCCCGATCCGGGCGTTACGGGATCTGACTCGTACCCGCACGGTGATCACCCGGGAGCGCACCCGGGAGGTGCAGCGGCTGGAGAAGCTCCTCGAGGACGCCGGCATCAAACTGTCTTCGGTCGCCTCTCACATCACCGGGGTCTCCGGGCGGGCGATGCTCGAGGCGCTGATCGCCGGCCAGCGGGACCCCGCCACGCTGGCCGATCTGGCCCAACGCCGGATGCGCTCCAAGATCCCTGCCCTGACGGAGGCGCTGACCGGGAGGTTCAGCGAGCACCACGCGTTCATGGCCCGACTGTTCCTCGACCGTATTGATGCCCACAGCGCCGACATCGCTCGCCTCGACGAGCGCATCGAGGCGGCGATGGAGCCCTTTCGTTCCGCCCGGGAACTGCTGATCAGCATTCCCGGGTTCTCCCGCATCGTCGCCGAGGTGTTCATCGCCGAGACCGGCGGGGATATGAGCGTGTTCCCTTCCGCCGGGCACCTGGCGTCCTGGGCCGGGTTGTCCCCGGGTTCCAACGAGTCCGCCGGACGGGTGAAGTCCAGCAAGACCCGGCCTGGTAACCGCTACCTCAAAGGTGTCCTCGGCATCGCCGCACTGTCGGCGGCCCGCTCGAAGAACACCTACTTCTCCGCCAAATACAAACGCATCGCCGCTCGCCGCGGACCCATGCGCGCCATCGTCGCCGTCGAACACGCCATGGTCATCGCCGCCTGGAACCTGCTCACCAACGGTGACTTCTACCGCGACCCCGGCGCCGACTACTACACCGCACACCAGCCGGCCGCCGCCAAAGCACGCGCCGTCCACCAACTCCACACCCTGGGCTACCGAGTCACCCTCGAACCACTCGCCGATTCCGCATAACTCACCAACCTCGACGGTCACCTGTCGTGGTCACCTAATTTTCGTGTCAGAATCCAGTTCGCTTTCTTAGGTCGCTCAGGAGGTTGTCGGAACGGCATGTCAACCTTGGTTTGCGTTCGTCGAGTCGATCGTCCTACTGGAAAGGGACATTCGTGTCTGAGATGAGTCGGCGAAGCGCATTGGCTGGCAGTGCATTGGCGGCCCTTGGGGTGTTCGCAGCGACAAGTTGCTCATCGACCACGACGCTCAAAACCGGCTCGGGATCGGAGGCTGAGGAGGAAAAGTCGCTCGATCAGCTTCATCGGGCTGCCCTTGATGAGGGCGGGTCCTTGATCGTTTATGCGGGGGGCGACACGGCGAATCAGCAGGATTCCAACAAGGATGCATTCGAGAAGGCTTTCCCTGGCGTTGGGGTCTGCTGCACGAACAGGTGACATCTGAGATGGCTTGCCCGGGAGGGCTGGCTGGAAG
>JAUPKO010000821.1 GCA_030837395.1 Actinomycetota bacterium
ACGAGCAGAAGTGACCGACACCCAGCGCCCCGACGACGGGGCCAACCCCGACGAAGAAGGCGTGCGGGTGACCGACCGGCGCCGGATCGACCCCCTCACCGGGGCGGTCCGGCAGCCGCCGGCCGGCTCGGCCGAACCCGCCCCGGGGCCCGCGCACGCGGCCCCCGCGGCAGGGGGTAGCAGCGACCTGCGGGAAGACGACGTGCTGGCCGAGGCGGAAGCGGTGGTGGCCGACGAGGCCGCTGCCCTGGCCGAGCAGCAGGTCGTCGAGTTGACGGCCGACCTGCAACGTGTCGCCGCGGAATACAAGAACTACCGCGACCGGATGCAGCGCGAGATGGGCGAAGCCCGCCTGCGCGGCCGAGCCGATGTGGTGTCGGAGCTGATCGCCACCCTCGACGACCTGGATCGGGCCGCCGAGCACGGCGACCTCGAAGGTCCCGTGAAGGCGCTGGCCGACAACCTCACCGCGGCCCTGAGCCGGGTCGGTGTCGAGCGTTACGGCGAGGCCGACACACCGTTCGACCCCACCATCCACGAAGCCCTGACTCACGCCGAAGGCGAGGGCCTGACCGGGCCGACGGTGGTCGCGGTCTACCAACCGGGCTACCGCATGGAGGATCGGATCATCCGGGCTGCCCGCGTGGCCGTGGCCGAGTGACCACGGGCACCATTAGCGACAGAGGCAGGAGGCACGGGCGTGAGTCAAGCTGATTGGCTGGACAAGGACTTCTACAAACTCCTGGGCGTGTCCAAGTCGGCGGACGCGGCCGAGATCAAGAAGGCCTACCGCAAACTCGCCCGCGAGCTGCACCCGGACACCAACCCGGACCCCAAGGCCGAGGAGCGATTCAAGGCCGTCAGCGAGGCCTACGACGTCGTGGGCGACGTCGACAAACGCAAGGAGTACGACGAACTGCGGGCCATGGGCGCTACCGGCAGGTTCGGCTTCCCAGGCGGCGGCGCCGGTGGCGGTGCCGGTGGTGCTGGCGGGTTCAATCCGTCAGATCTGGGCGACCTGTTCGGCCGCGCCGGGCAGGCAGCCGGTGGCTTCCAGGATGTGTTCTCGGGGCTGTTCAATCGCGGCGGTGGGACCACCACCGCGCGGACCAGGGCGCGGCGCGGTCAGGACATCGAGTCCGAGGTCAACATTTCGTTCAGTGAGGCGCTGGACGGGGTGACGCTGCCGCTGCGGCTGGCCACCGAGGGTGCCTGTGGCACCTGCCACGGCACCGGGGCGCGGGCCGGCACCACCCCCCGGGTGTGCCCGACCTGTGAGGGCACGGGTCAGCGGGCCCAGAACCTTGGCGGATTCGCGTTCGCCGAGCCGTGTGACGAGTGCCTCGGACGCGGGCTCGTCGTCGATGACCCCTGCCCCACCTGCTACGGCTCGGGCCGGGCGCAAAGCTCGCGGACGGTGCACGCCAGGGTGCCGGCCGGGGTCAAGGACGGTCAGCGGATCAAGCTCAAGGGCAAGGGGGGCCCTGGAGAGGCCGGCGGCCCCGACGGCGACCTCTACATCGTGGTGCACGTCGACACCCACCCGGTGTTCGCGCGCAACGGCGACAATCTTGAGATCACCGTTCCCGTCACTTTCGATGAGGCCGCCTTGGGCGGCAATGTCAAGGTGCCCGTGCTCGGAGGTGGCCTGGTGACCCTCAAACTCCCACCGGGCACGGCCAACGGGCGGACCTTCCGGGTGCGCGGCAAAGGTGCCTCGCGACGGGATGGCAGCAAGGGCGACATGCTCGTGACGATCAAGGTCTCGGTGCCCGAGGAGGCCGAACTGAACGACGCCGCCAGGTCGGCGTTGGCGGCCTACCGAGAGGCGACCGCCGGGCACGATCCGCGCGCCACGTTGATGGCGCGGGCGGGAGGCTCGTGATGAGCAGCCAGCCGCAGTTGGACACCATCCCCGAGGATGCCCCTGTCTACGTGATCTCGGTCGCCGCAGACTTGGCCGGCCTGCACCCCCAGACCCTGCGCCAGTACGACCGGCTCGGCATCGTCCGGCCGAGCCGCGCCGGCGGCAAGTATCGGCTCTACTCCATGCGGGATGTGCGCCGGCTCCGGCAGGTGCAGGACCTGGCCGCCGAGGGCATGAACCTCATCGGCATCAAGCGAGTGCTCGACCTTCAAGAGCGGGTGCTCGAGTTGGAATCGCGGTTGGCCCGGCACGAAGCCCGCGAGGCGTCGACCGCACTCGTGGTCTGGCGCCCACCACGGCGTCGTTGATGGGCGTTCCATGGGCAGCTCCCGCCAGTTGACCCGGGGCCTCGGGCACAGGCCGCCATATGTGGCGGGTTCCGCCCGGCTCCCCGACGGTTGTGGCGGGTTCTTCCCAGGCTCGCCCCCGCACCCCCGACACTTCACTCCCGTACTTCGATAGGAACGACTCATGGACATCGAATTCACCACCAAAGCCCAAGATGCGCTAGGTGCCGCCGTGCGGCGGGCGGCGGCCAACGGCAATGCCGAGGTGCAGCCGGTCCACCTGCTTGACGCACTACTCGGCCAGGGCGAAGGCATCGCCACAGCACTGCTGGACTCGATGGGCGCCGACCGTCGGGTGTTGGCGTCCGCCGTCGCCGCAGAGATGGCGCGGCTGCCGTCCGCCGCAGGCAGCACCGTCGGAACCCCGGGGCTCTCCCGGACGATGTACGCGGTGCTGCAGGCGGCCCAGGATCTGGCCAAGTCCCGCGGCGACGAGTACGTCTCGACCGAACACCTGCTGGTGGGCCTGTCATCTGCCGGCGGAACGGGCGTCTCGGACCTCCTGGCCTCGGCCGGTGCTACCACCGAAGCTCTGCTCGCGGCGTTGTCCCAGGTCAAAGGTGCCGAGCGCGTCAATACCAGGGACCCCGAGGAGACCTTCCAGGCCCTGGAGAAGTACGGCGTCGACCTGACCAAGCGGGCCGCCGAGGGCAAGATCGACCCGGTGATCGGCCGCGACGCCGAGATTCGCCGGGTGATCCAGGTGCTGTCGCGGCGGACCAAGAACAACCCGGTGCTGATCGGCGAGCCCGGTGTGGGCAAGACGGCCGTGGTGGAGGGCCTGGCCCGGCGGATCGTGGAGGGCGACGTGCCGGAGTCGTTGCGGGGCAAGCGGTTGATCTCGCTGGACCTGGGTTCGATGGTGGCCGGTGCCAAATACCGCGGCGAATTCGAGGAGCGGCTCAAGGCGGTGTTGGCAGAGATCGCTGGCAGCGAGGGCCAAGTGGTCACCTTCATCGACGAGTTGCACACGGTCGTGGGGGCCGGAGCGTCCGGCGAGGGGGCGATGGACGCGAGCAACATGCTCAAGCCGATGCTGGCGCGCGGTGAACTACGGCTGATCGGGGCGACCACGCTGGACGAGTACCGCGAGCGGATCGAGAAGGACGCCGCGTTGGAGCGCAGGTTCCAGCAGGTGTTCGTCGGTGAGCCGAGCGTGGAGGACACCATCGGCATCCTGCGCGGCCTGAAGGAGAAGTACGAGGCGCACCATAAGGTGGCTATCGCCGATGCCGCGCTGGTGGCGGCGGCCACGCTGTCGGACCGCTACATCACCTCCCGGTTCCTGCCGGACAAGGCGATCGACCTCGTGGACGAGGCCTCCAGTCGGCTGCGGATGGCCATCGACTCCTCGCCGGAGGAGATCGACACGTTGCAGCGCCAGGTGGACCGGCTGCGGATGGAGGAACTCGCCCTTGCGAACGAGGCTGACGAGGCCTCCAAGGCGCGGCTGAAGAAGATTCAGGGAGACATCGCCGACAAGGATGAGGCCCTGCGTGGCCTGCGCACCCGTTGGGAACAGGAGAAGGGCGCCCTCGACCAGATCGGTGAGATCAAGATCCTCATCGATGACTTGCGCTCGGTGGCCGAGCGGGCCCAGCGCGAGGGCAACTTCGAACACGCCTCTCAGATCATCTACGGCGAGATCCCGGCGCTGGAGGCCCAGTTGGCCGACGCCACCGCCGCCGCCAACGAGCGGGAGGGCATGGTCAGCGAGGAGGTCGGCGCGGACGATGTGGCTGAGGTCGTCTCGGCCTGGACGGGTATCCCGGCCGGGCGGCTGTTGGAGGGCGAGTCCGCGAAGCTGCTGCGCATGGAGGACTACCTGGGCGACCGGGTGATCGGCCAGGCCGATGCCGTGCGCACAGTGTCTGATGCCGTGCGTCGGTCCCGTGCGGGCATCTCGGACCCGAATCGCCCCACCGGTTCGTTCCTCTTCCTGGGCCCGACCGGCGTCGGCAAGACCGAACTGGCCAAGGCCCTGGCCGACTTCCTGTTCGATGACGAGCGCGCGATGGTCCGCATCGACATGAGCGAATACGGCGAGAAGCACTCAGTCGCACGCCTTGTCGGGGCCCCACCTGGGTACGTCGGCTACGAGGAGGGCGGGCAACTGACCGAAGCCGTCCGGCGCCGCCCCTACTCGGTGGTGCTGTTGGACGAGGTCGAGAAGGCCCACCCGGAGGTCTTCAACGTGCTGCTGCAGGTGTTCGATGACGGTCGCCTCACGGACGGTCAAGGGCGCACGGTCGACTTCCGCAACGTGATCCTGATCCTCACCTCCAACCTGGGTTCGCAGTACCTGATCGACACCTCCAAGCCGTTCGACGTGCGCTCGGCCGAGGTGATGGAGGTGGTACGCGCTGCGTTTAAGCCCGAGTTCCTCAACCGGCTCGACGACATCGTGATGTTCCACCCGCTCAGCGAGGCCGACCTGGCGCACATCGTGGACTTGCAGGTCGACCTGCTGCAACGACGCCTCGACGACCGTCGGATCACCCTCGACGTCACGGACAACGCCCGCGCCTGGTTGGCGCACCGGGGTTTCGACCCGATCTACGGTGCCCGTCCGCTGCGGCGTCTGGTGCAGACCGCCGTCGGCGACCAATTGGCCCGCCAACTGCTGGCCGGCGCGGTGCCCGATGGGGCCACGGTGCTGGTGGACGCTCCGGAAGGGGCCGACGCCGGCGACCTCACCGTCCAGCCGGTCTGACGACGCCGGGCCTCCGCGGTGGTGGTCCCCCCGGCTGCTACGGCGCTTGTCCGTGGAGATTCGGACTCGTGCGCTGTCTGCCTTCACGCAGCCGGGGGACCACCCCCGCTGCTGCCCGGCTCCCCGTGCAGCCCCGCGGCAGGACCCCGCGGCGCGCTCACTCCGGGTGCGTCCCCCGGTTCAGGGCGGAGAGTTCGCGCAGCAGGCTGGCGGCATCGAGCCCCGCCCGACGGCGGGGCTCGGACCGTCCCGGGGGTGCGGGTTGCCGCTCGGGCGGCGGCGGGACAACAAGCAGGCCCACCTTGGCCAACGCGTCGATGATCTGCGCCGTCTCGTAGATGCTCAGGCCGCAGTGGTCCGCCAGCATGTCCAGCGTGCGCAGGCCGTCCACCTTGGTCAGAACCGCCCAGTCGTAGGGCCCGAGTAGCAGGTTGGCGCGTGGGGCGGCCAACATGGACGGCCGGGGCACGCCATCCGGACCGCCAAGGCGGCGGACCATCTCCTCCCACACGTCGCGACGGGTGGCGGCGGCCTGCAGGAGTTCGTCCACCGGTACCGGGTGGTCCAGCCGGGCGATGGCGGCGTCGTCGGGGAACTGCGCCGTGCCAATCAGGTCCCAGCCGAGCAGGTCTGCGATCTGGTCGATGATCTGCACCCGGACGATGTGTTCCACCTCATCGCGCGCCACCGCGCCGTCACCGACGAGCAGGTCACCCAGTGGTGCCGCGTCGTGCCGGTCGGCCTGCGTGCGCAGGGCCGCGTCGAGCGCCTCCGGTCGTACGAGGCCCGCCGACAGCAGACGCACGCCCAGTCGGGGTCGCGGCCCCGGCACCGCGCTGGCCAGCACCACACCGGCGTCGAACCAGACGCTGGCAACATCGCCGGTTGCCGCGGTCATATCGATCCGGCCGGTGAAAGCCCCCGCGGCGGCCGCCCGCAACACGTCCTCGGCCACCTGCTGGGCCGGGGTGAACGTACCCTGGACTGTCATGGGCTCATGCTGCCACGAGCCCGGGCGCTATGGTCGCGGTGATCATCGACAACGGGGTCGCCAGGGGGCAGGCGCACGGGAGTGGAGGGTGTATGCGGTACATCGGGTCGGGAGTGCCCGCGCCGCCTGCGGTGGAGGTGGTGCGCGGAGGCATCATCGAGAGTGTTCATCGCGCGCACATCGCCGTGGTGGGGCCCGACGGCAGATTGCTGCAGGCGGCCGGTGACCCGGAGGTGAGGGTGTTCGCGCGCTCCTCGCTCAAACCGCTGATCGCCGCAGCCATGGTGGACCTCGGTTTCCGCCCGTCCTCGCCGCAGTCCGCGGCACTGTCAGCGGCCTCTCACTCCGGCGAGCCGTTCCACGTGGCCTCGGTGCAGGCCATGCTGGCAGCGGTCGGCCTCAACGCCGACGCGCTCGCCAACACCCCGGACTGGCCCTTCGACGAGACGGCCCGGGTGGCGTGGATCGCCGGCGGCGGGCAGAAGACGCGGCTGCACGCCAACTGCTCGGGCAAACACGCCGCGATGCTCACCACGTGCGTGGTCAACGGTTGGGACGTCGGCAGCTATCTGTCACCGAGCCACCCCTTGCCGATGGCCTTGGGAGAGGCCGTGGCCGCCAGCACCGGGGCGGACCCTGCGGATGTGGCGGTCGACGGCTGTGGGGCGGCGATCTGGGCCGTCCCGCTGGTCGGGCTGGCCAGCGCCTTCGCCGGCTTGGCGGCGGCAGCCCCTGGCAGCTCCCAGCGGGTGATCGCCGATGGCATGCGGGCCGCCCCAGAGTTCGTCGGCGGCAGTAGGCGGGAGGCGACCGAGCTCATGCGGGCCTTCCCGGGGATGATCGCCAAAGACGGTGCCGACGGCGTCTATGCGGCGACCCTGCCGGACGGTCGAGGGGTGGCGCTGAAGTTGGAAGACGGTGCTCCGCGCGCCCGTCCCGCAGCCATTGCGGGCACCTTGGCCCTGCTGGGCTTGGACCCGGCGGCCTTGGCTCCGGTGCTGGACTGGGAGAAGGTTAACGGCGGTGGCCGGCCGGTGGGGCAGATGCGTCCGGTGATGGAGTTGCGCGAGGTCTGAGGGCAGTTTCCGGTGGCGGCGAATGCTTGCTGGCGGCATGCACGCTGGTCCGGCGCAAGACGGCGTTGGCGTGAAAGTGACTGACGTCACGGCGAAATCAGCCGCAATGGTGTTTGCAATTGCAAGCACCTGGGGCACTATAGACGTGTGTCCAAACTCGATGTCGGCACCCTGGGCGAGTACATCAGGGAGCAGCGCCACGCGGCGCAACTCTCGCTTCGGCAACTCGCGCGCAATGCAGGTGTGTCCAATCCGTATCTGAGCCAGGTCGAACGAGGGTTGCGCAACCCCAGTGCCGAGATCCTGACGCAGATCGCCGCAGCGCTGCGAATCTCTGCCGAGACGCTGTACGTGCGGGCCGGATTGCTCGAGGAACAAGACGCCAGCAGGGTGCGGACGGCCATCGTCCGGGATTCGTCGTTGACCGAACGGCAACGGCGCGCCCTGTTGGAGATCTACTCGGCCTTCGTCGAGGAGAACTCCGCCCGGCCCGTCGGGAAGGACACACCCGACACCGCAGCCCAGGCGACGGATACCGGAACGCCGGTTGCCGAGGCCGGGTGAGCATCACCCCAGACCAGTTGAATCCGAGAGAGGGAACCATCATGGAGAACACCAACGACACCCCGGTTGAGCAGATCGAGGACACCGCGCCCGAGACCGTGACCGAGCAGGTCGACGCGCCCGAGGCTGAGGTCACCGAGCCGGTGAAGGCCGAGAAGAAGACTCCGGCCAAGAAGGCGACCGCAGCCAAGAAGACCACCGCAAAGAAGGCCACCGCCGCCAAGAAGACCGCCGCCAAGAAGGCCACCCCGGCGAAAGAGGCTGCCGCCAAGGCTGCCCCCGAGGCGAAGGTCGACAAGGGCTTCCTGGCCAACCTGCGCGACTTCGAGTTGCCCAAGTTCGAGCTGCCCACCATCGAGCTGCCGACCATCGAGCTGCCCACCATCGAGTTGCCCAAGGCGGACGAGGTTCGAGGCGACGTGGCCAGCTTCCTCGAGGACGTCCAAGAGGCCGTCATCGGTGCCCCCAGCAAGGTCAACGATCTGATCGTGGACCTGCGTCACCACCTCGACGCCCGCGCCGAGGACCTGCGCAAGCGTGGCGGCGACACCGTGACCCGCGTGCGCGAGCTGATCGGTCGTTGATCGCTGCTTGAGCGCGCCCCAGACGACGGCTGGTGCCGGCGGGACCACCCCCCGGCACCAGCCGTTCTTCATGTCCACCGCGGGCGGCCACCGGAGTCAACGCTTACCCTTGTGCCATGCCCGACATCGTCGAACTCGTCGTCAACGTCCTCCGAGTGGTGCTGACCATCGCGGCCCTGGCGGCGTTGGTCGACTGCGTCAGGCAGCCGGCCCAGGCGTTCGGCTACATCGGGCGGCTGTCCAAGCCGTTGTGGATGGGCCTGCTGGGGGTGGCGGCCGCTTTCATTTTTGTGGCACCAGTGTCGATTTTGGGCCTGGCCGGGGTCGTCGCGATGGGCGTCTACTTCGCCGATGTACGGCCGAAGATCAAGGAGATGACCGGCAGCTGAGCCCGCTGGCGCTCACACTTCCAGCAGCAGGGTGAACGGGCCGTCATTGGTCATCGTCACCCGCATATCGGCACCGAAACTCCCCGTGGCGACTGTGGCTCCGAGCGCCGTGAGCTGATCGGCGAATTCGGCCACCAACGGCTCGGCCGTCTCCGCTGGCGCCGCAGCTTCCCAGGTGGGCCGTCGGCCCTTGACCGCTGAACCGTAGAGCGTGAACTGGCTGACGACTAGCACCGGCAGGCCGAGATCGGCCGCCGACACTTCCCGGGCACCGCTGGGCAGTCGGCAGTGCGCGAAGCCATCGGCGTCGAAGATCCGCAGGTGATAAACCTTGCCGGCGAGCCGGGCCGCATGGTCCGGGGTATCGGTGTGGGTCACACCGACCAGCACCACCAGACCGGGTCCGTCGATGCCGCCCACCCGCTGCCCGGCCACGTCCACGTGGGCCGAATCCACGCGCTGCACCAGCGCCCTCATGACTTCACGACACCTTCGAGCATCGCCGCCAACCCCGGCCCCACCCGCACCGTCGCCGCATCTGGCGTCGAGCGCTTGACCACGGCCGTGGCGATGGGCCCGAGTTCGTAGTGCCGGGCGGCGGTGCCGATCCAACCCACCTGCCGGTCGCCGAGGTAGACCGGATCGCTGTGCGAGGGCAGGTCGGCGTCGGTGCCGTCGAGGTGCAGCAGCACCAGCCGACGCGGTGGCCGTCCCATGTTGTGCACCCGCGCGATGGTCTCCTGGCCGCGGTAGCAGCCCTTGGCCAGGTGCACAGCCGGTCCGATCCAACCGACCTCGTGCGGAATCGTGCGGTGATCGGGTTCGCAGCCGAGCCGGGGCATGGCCGCCGCCACCCGCAGGGCCTCCAGCGCCCAGGATCCGGCAGGCTCGCCCGCCTCGGCCAGGACAGCCGTCAGGCTCTCGGTCGGGACCAGGATCTGC
>JAUPKO010000822.1 GCA_030837395.1 Actinomycetota bacterium
CGTCCAGACGATGGCCAACCTGTATCTGCCCCTGCTCAACGCGGACATCATCAACAAAGGTGTCGTCACCGGCGATGTCGGCGAGATCGTCCGAATCGGGCTGGTGATGCTCGCCGTCACGCTCGTGCTGGGCATCATCTCTATCATCACCGTGTACTTCAGCGCCCGCACCGCAATGGCGTTCGGCCGGGATGTGCGCGGGGCGCTGTTCAGCCGGGTCGAGGCGTTCTCGCTGCGTGAACTGGACCACTTCGGCACACCCTCGCTGATCACCCGCAACACCAACGACGTGCAACAGGTGCAAATGCTGGTGTTCATGGGCATGACGATGCTCGTCGTCGCACCGCTGACGGCCATCGGCGGGGTGATCATGGCGTTGCGGACCAACGTGCCGCTGTCGGCCCTGTTGCTGATCATCGTGCCGGTCATGGCGTTGGTGATCGGCCTGCTCATGGCCCGGGCGGTGCCGCTGTTCAAGTCGATGCAGCTCAAGATCGACCGCATCAACGAGGTCCTGCGCGAGGCGCTGTCCGGGGTGCGGGTGATCCGCGCGTTCGTGCGCACCCGGCATGAGGAGGAGCGCTTCGCCGAGGCCAACGCGGACCTCACCGATACGACGCTGAAGGTCACCCGGCTGTTCGCCCTCATGATGCCAGCACTGATGCTGATCATGAACGCCTCCAGTGTGGCGGTGATCTGGTTCGGCGCCCGGCTGGTGGATTCGGGGAGCATGCAGATCGGCGACCTCACGGCGTTCCTGCAATACATCACGCTGATCCTGTTCTCGGTCATGATGGCGGTGATGATGTTCGTGATGATTCCGCGCGCAGCCGCCTCGGCCGAGCGGATCGACGCGGTCCTGCACACCATCCCGGACATCGTCGAGGCCCCAAACCCCACCTCTTTGCCCACCGTCGGACCACGTGGGGTCATCGAGTTCGACGGTGTCAGCTTCTGCTACCCCGGGGCCGAGGATCCCGTCCTGACGGACCTCACCTTCACCCTGCGGCCAGGTCAGACGACAGCCATCGTGGGCGGCACGGGATCGGGCAAGACGACCCTGCTCAACCTGATCCCCCGGCTCTACGACACCACCGCCGGCGCGGTGCGCTTCGACGGCGTCGACGTGCGCGAGCTGGCCCAATCCGACCTGTGGGCACAGTTGGCTCTGGTACCGCAGAAGGCCTTCTTGTTTTCCGGCACCGTGGCCAGCAACGTCCGGTTCGGCCGCCCGGACGCCACCGACACCGAGGTCTGGCACGCACTGGACATCGCACAGGCCGGCGACTTCGTGCGGACCATGGCCGACGGCCTCGACTCTGAGGTAGACCAAGGTGGTGCCAATGTGTCCGGCGGTCAGCGGCAGCGGCTGGCGATCGCCCGGGCCCTTGTGCGGCGGGCGCCGGTGTATCTGTTCGACGACTCGTTCTCGGCGCTGGACTACGCCACGGATGCCCGCCTGCGGATAGCCCTCAAACGCGAGGTCCGGGACGCCACTGTGGTGATCGTCGCGCAACGGGTGAGCACGATTCTGCACGCCGACCAGATCATCGTTCTCGATGACGGTCGGGCGGTCGGCATCGGCACCCATCACGAACTGCTGGCGACCTGCGAGACCTACCGCGAGATCGTCGAATCCCAACTCAACGAGGAGGAGGCCGCATGAGCGGCACCGGCCCCGCCGCCGCGGGCCCGAAGGGTGGCGCTGCCCCGCGGCCGGCCGGTGGACCCTTCCAAGGCGGTCCGGGTGCGATGGGCATGCGGCTGCCGGCGGAGAAGGCACGTGACTTCCGTGGGTCGCTGCGCCGGATGCGCCAGCGGCTGCACCCCGAACGATTCGTCATTGCCGTGGTGCTGCTGCTCGCTGCAATCAGCGTCTTCCTGGCCGTCATCGGCCCGAAACTCCTCGGCGACGCCACCAACCTGATCTTCGACGGCGTGGTCGGCAAACAACTGCCACCGGGGATGACGCAGGAACAGGCCGAGGCCGCCCTGCGCGCCAGCGGCAACAGCACCCAGGCCGACATGCTCTCGGGGATGTCGGTGGTGCCCGGGCAGGGGGTCGACTTCGCGGCCCTCAGCCGGGTGATCGCCCTCGTCATGGGCGTTTACGTGCTCAGTTCGCTGTTCTCCTGGGGGCAGAACTACCTCATGGCCGGGGTCACCCAGCGCACGATGTTCCGGCTGCGCGAGGAAGTCGACGCCAAACTGGGCCGGCTGCCATTGAAGTACTACGACGCCCACGCCCGCGGCGATCTGCTCAGCCGAGTGACCAACGACATCGACAACATCTCGACCACCTTGCAGCAGACCCTCACGCAGATGATCACGTCCGTGCTGACGGTCATCGGCGTACTGATCATGATGGTGTGGATCTCGCCGCTGCTGGCCGTGATCTCATTGCTGACCGTACCGCTGTCATTCGTCGTCACGATGGCCATCGCCAAGCGCAGCCAGGGCAAGTTCGTGGGCCAGTGGAAGTGGACCGGCGTGCTCAACGGCCACGTGGAGGAGATGTACTCGGGCCACGAGATCGTCAAGGTCTACGGCCACCAGCGCCAGGCAGTGGCGGACTTCGAAGTAGCCAACGACGAGATGTACAAGGCCAGCTTCGCAGCGCAATTCATCTCCGGCATCATCCAGCCGGCCATGGCGTTCATCGCCAACCTCAACTACGTGGCGATCGCCGTGATCGGCGGCATGCGGGTGGCCAGCGGAACGATGTCCCTGGGCGATGTCCAGGCCTTCATCCAGTACTCGCGCCAGTTCACGATGCCCATCACGCAGATCGCGAGCATCGTCAACCTGCTGCAGTCCGGCATCGCCTCGGCCGAGCGCGTCTTCGAACTGCTCGATGAGCCCGAGGAGTCACCGGACACCCCCAATCCGGTGCGGCTGGCGCAGGTACGCGGCCACGTGGAGTTCGATCAGGTGTCATTCCGCTACCGCGAGGACCAACCACTGATCGAGGACCTCGTGCTGTCTGTGCGGCCCGGCGAGGCGGTGGCGATCGTGGGCCCCACCGGCGCCGGCAAGACGACACTTGTCAACCTGCTGCTGCGGTTCTACGAGATCGACTCCGGCACGATCCGGTTGGACGGGGTGGACCTGCGCGACCTCACCCGCGACGACCTGCGATCGGCCTTCGGCATGGTGCTACAAGACACCTGGCTGTTCAAGGGCACCATCCGAGACAACATCGCCTACGGCGCCGAGAGCGCCACGGACGAGCAGATCATCGAAGCCGCCACCGCGGCCCACGTCGACCGCCTTGTGCGCACCCTGCCGGACGGCTACGACACTGTGCTGGAGGACGAGGCCGGCAACGTCTCGGCCGGCGAGCGCCAGCTGATCACCATCGCCCGGGCGTTCCTCGCCGACCCGGCCGTGCTGATCCTCGACGAGGCGACGAGTTCGGTCGACACCCGCACCGAGGTGCTGATCCAGAAGGCGATGGCGGCACTGCGGCAGGATCGCACCTCATTTGTGATCGCTCACCGGCTGTCGACGATCCGTGACGCCGACACCATCGTGGTGATGGATTCCGGACACATCGTGGAGACCGGCAGCCACGACGAGTTGATGGCTGCGGAGGGCTTCTATTTCGACCTCTACAACAGCCAGTTCCTGGCCAGTTTCGACGAGGTCGCGACGTAAACCCGTCCCGGCGGGGTAACGCTCGCCGAACCGTCACGCAACGGGCGACGGCGCGCGTAGAGTCGTGGCACCTCATGGATTGGGAGTGATTGTGGTGGCGGCGCAGGTGCGAGGCGAACTGGTTGACGGTGGGGGTGCCGGACGCGGCACCTCAATGGTGGTGATGATCGCCTTGGGCATCGCCGGGAGCGCGGCGATGGTCGTCGCAACCGGTCAGTCCGCTCGTGCGAACTACCCCGACCCGCCGCCCGAGCCGGGCCAGATCGTGCCCTTCGGCATCGAGTCGGTGCCGAGCCTGTGTCCGGACACCGTGCCCGCCGGCACCGTGCTGCTGGCCAACACCGAGGCCCGCGATGTCTGCGACGCGGCGGAGTCGCTGGCCCCCACTGCGCAGGCGGCAGCCGCGATCAGGTACGCCTTCGGCAAACTCGGCGCGGAGTACGACCAGTCCAACCGCTACTCGATCTCGCCGCCAGTCTTCGACTGCAGCAGCTTCATCGCTCGCGCCTACGATGCCGCCGACGCCACCATCAGGAAGGGCACGGCCTCCTACACCTGGGGACGTTCCGGTGGCCTGCTGACGTACACCGGCGCCTACATGCCCGCCAACTACCTGGGCAGCAACCTGACCCGGGTCAACTCCTATGCCGAGATGGCCCCCGGCGACGTGATCATCCAGTTCGAGGGATCCAACCCGGCCAACTCGGCCGGCAACGATGGCCATGCCCAGTTGTATCTGGGCAACGGCCGGGTCATCCAGTCTGGCGGCTGGCACCCCGAGTCGCTGGTCAATGTCGACCGTGCCCGCAACCTGTTCAGCAACGCCTGGTTCTTCCGCTACGACGCTGCCAAGGCGCAGGATCCGGTCGCCCGCAAACTTGCCAAGCTCGGGGGGGTGCTGGGGACACAGGTCAGTCCCGCCGAGACCACCGCCAACGGCGCTACGTTCACCCGCTACAGCCAAGGGCTGCTGGTCGCTTCCCCCCACGTCGGTGTGCGGGAGGTGCGTGGTCCGATCCTGCAGAAGTACCTCGATCTAGGACGCGAGGAGTCCACGCTGGGGCTACCCTCCAGCGACCAACGCACCGTCGGCTCGACGACTGTCTCGTACTTCCAGGGCGGGGCGATCTACTGGACGCCGGGGACCGGCTCCGTACCTGTCTACACAGACATGCTCAACCGTTACCGCGCCATCGGCGGTCCCGCCTCGGCCCTGCGACTGGCGGTGGCGCCGGAGCAGGACGGCAGCGTCCCGGGCACCAAGGTGCAGAACTTCCAGGGCGGCCGCATGTATTGGTCGACGCCGACTGGCGGCCGTGAGGTGTACGGCGCCATCCTCATGCGTTACGCGGCACTGGGCGCGGAGGGTAGTTGGCTGGGCCTCCCCACCACCGGCGAGTTACCCGGACCCAAGGCCGGCTCGCGGGTGTCGCACTTCCAGAACGGCTCGATCTACTGGTCCCCCGCCACCGGCGTCGTGCTCACGCGGGGGGCCATCGGAAGTATGTACCGATCGTCCGGCGTCGGAGCGGTGATCGGCCTGCCGACAGCATCCGAACGGCCCGCCGCGGTGGCGGGGGCTGCGGTGCAGGACTTCCAGTCGGGCCGGATCCTGCACTCAGCGGCGACCGGCACCCATGCGGTGTACGGCGCCATCTTGATGCACTACCAGGCAATGGGCGGTGAGGCCGGTCCGTTGGGGTTGCCCACCAGCAGCGAGATCGCCGGACCCATCGCCGGTTCACGGATGACCACCTTCCGCAACGGCGTCATCTACTGGTCCGCTGCGACCGGACCCGTGGTCATGATGAATGGTCCAATCGGCGACCTGTACCGCACGGGTTCGCTCGGTTCGGCCCTCGGTGTGCCCACCGGGGTGGAGCGGGCCGGCGCCACGCCCGGCAGCCGGATGCAACCTTTCCAGAAGGGCCGCATCTACTGGTCGTCGGCCACGGGCGCGCATGAGGTGTATGGCGGCATCTTCTGGCACTACAACGCCACCGGGGCGGACGCCGGCCCGCTCGGACTGCCGCTGACCGGCGAGACCGCCGGGCCGGTGCCCAAAACCCGGATGGTCGAGTTCGTCAACGGCACCCTCTACTGGTCCGACGGCCGCGCCGCGGTGCTGTGGCGCGATCAGCTCGGGAACTTCTACCGATCCGGCGCGATGTGGACGAGCCTCGGCGTGCCGACCGCTGCCGTGCGGGACGTGCCGGGAGTCGCGGGCGGTCGGGTGCAGGAGTTCCAGCGTGGTCGGATCTACTCCTCTCCGGCCACCGGGATGCACGAGGTCTACGGCGGAATCCTCGGCACCTACCTCGCCCTCGGTGGTGAAAACTCCGGACTCGGCCTGCCCACGACCGGTGAGACCGCCGGCTTGCTGCCGGGCACCAGGATGTCGGTCTTCCAGACTGGCACGATCTACTGGACGAGCCGCGGCGGTTTCGCGCTCACCGGCGCCTTCGATGCTCTCTACCGCAAACCGGGCGTCGCGTCCGGGCTGGGCAATCCGACGGCCGGTGCGTTCTCCGGGACGGTACCGGGCGCCCGGATTCAGTTCTTCGCGAATGGCCGCATCTACTCGTCGGCCGCAACCGGCACCCACGAGGTGTACGGCAGAATCTTCGCCGCCTACCTGGCCCTCGGGGCCTCCAACTCCGCATTGGGCCTGCCCACCTCAGGTGCGTACCCGATCGCCACGGGGCGGGCAACTGACTTCCAGCGTGGTCGGATCGAGTTCGACTCGGCCAGGGGCACAACCCGCGTCCTGCTGAACTGACCCCGTCGGTTGGGGCGTCATCCACAGGCGCCTCCGGGATCGGGGGCCAGTGTCGGACCCCCACCTAGGATCATCGGTATGCCACCTGCCAGCGCCGTCGATCACGGCCGCGTGGAGGTCTATCGCTGTGAAGACCTCTACGCCCGAATGTGTGACCGGGCCAATCCGCCGGGCGGCCCGGTCCTGACCGAATTGGCTGGGTCGCGGGTGCTGCTGCCGGCGGAACGCAGATTCGGCGCCGTGGCGGACATCGAGCGCTACCTGCGGGCACTGCGGCCGGCCGTCGGCGACCTGTGGACCGATGCGATCCCCGAGGTCACCGTTAGGGTCCGCCGCGGGCCGGGTCGTGCGCACTGGCAGGCGCCGGGCACCATCGCCATCCCGGACACCGACCTGATGCGTCGCGAACATATCGTCCTGCACGAGCTCGCCCACCACCTGGAGCATCACACCCGCACCGCGCCGGCAGCCGCCCACGGCGCCCGGTTCCGCTCGGTGCTGTGCCAGGTGCACACCGCCGCCACCGGCCCGGTCGGCGGCTGGGCCCTATCCGTCTTGTTCGACCAGCACGTGACCACCACCTGAGACTCGAGGGGGACCCATCCATGCCCACGATCGACACCGTCGCTGCGCTGCTGGCCAAAGCCGAGCGCACGGACAACGCAGACGAGGCCGACGCCTACCTGGCCAAGGCCCAGCACCTGGCCACACTCCATGCCATCGACCTCGCGGCATTGGCGGCGGCGGCGCGCGGCGAGGGTCGGGCCACCACGCCCGTGCAGCGGACCATTCGGGTCGGTGAGCCCCGCCGCCACGCCAACAGTCATCTGGTCGCGTTGTTCTCAGCCATCGCCCGACCCAACGACGTGCTGATCGACGTGGCTCGCAACTCGACGTACGTGATCGCCTACGGCCTGCCGGACGACGTTGACACCTGCGAGTCCATCTGGCTTGCCAGTGCCCCACGCATGGTGGAATCAGCCAACTGGTGGATGCGCTCCAAACGCTGGCAACACGACACCACCGTCTCCTACCAGCCTGGGCGCGGTTACGTCGAAGTGCCGTTGACCGCGCGCGCGGCAAAGGCCACGTTCATGATCGCCTTCATCCAACGGGTCGGCGAACGCCTGGCCAGCGCCCGTAGCGAGGCGATCCGCGACGCCGATGCTGCATCGACTAACGCGGCGGCGGCCAATGGCGACGGTGGCGCCGCGCTGGTGCTGGTGGCCAAGGCGGACCAGGTGCGCTCGTTCTACCGGGACTCGTCCAGCGCCAGCGGCAGTTGGCGCGGGTACTCCGGCAGTTACGCCGGCGCCGACTCCTCGTCCGCACGCGCCGGTGACGCGGCCGGCCGAGCCGCCAGATTGCGCGCCTCGAAGGGGATCAGCGCCGCCGGCGCCCTGGAGGCGGGGTGAACGCGCTCGTTCCGGTCACGACGCCGGGGTCGCACACGGCACCGCCGCCGATGCCGGACCCACGTGCGTCGCCGCCCAGGCCGCCACCTGCGAGACCAGCGTCTGGCCGGACGCGAAGGTGCCATCAGTGGGTCGCGCCGTGATGGCAACCGCCGCCAGCTTCCCGCTGGACGTGCGGACCAGGCCCATCTGCCGAACCAGGTAGGCGCCACCCGGATCCGGGCCCCACCCGCCTTTGTAGGCCAATGCCCCCACGGTGCCCAGGCCAAATCGCTGCGAGGCGATCGGGGCGGACATCGCATTGAGCAGGTAGTCCGTCGAAGCCGCGTCCAGCAGGCAGTTGCGAGCCAGCGAACTCATGAACTGCGCTTGCATCTCGGCCGACCACAACGTCTGCCCGTGCGTGGTGTAACTCGACCGCCCAACAGTGGCAACGTTGGTGGTCGGGTCGCCCGCGCGGCGCAGCAAGGTGGTCAGCACGGCTGCGGTGGCGGCCACTCCTCCGTGACGGGCCAGCAGTTGGTCATAGAGCACCTTCGCGGCTTCGTTGTCCGATGCGGCGAGGGCGAGGGTGATCTTGGCCCGTTGCGTTGCCGTGAGCTTGGCGGACCCGCCCGCATCCCGCAGCGTCTGGGCGACGATCAACACCTTGGAGGTGGACCAGGCATAGGGCGACCTGACGTCGCCGGCGCGCACGATCGGGGCGCCGGCGAGATCCGTGACGGCCACCGAAGCCCGGTTGCCGAACTTCGCCGAGAAATCGACCTGATCGGCGCTCTGCAATAGCGCCGGGCGCACGGGACCGGTCAAACCCGGCCCACGATTGGCAACGGTCGCGCACCCTGTGGCCAGCAGCACCATGGCGATCATCAAGGCCACAAGGTGCCGCGGTCCCCTGGTCGACCGCGACTCTGACGTCACGTGCCATGCCCCGTACCTTCCCATGAGTCCACAGTAGGCGCCGGGCAACCGCCTGCGTCATACGAGCGCCAAGCTTCCGCGCGACTGGGCCCCGTCAACGGGCATACTCCGGCCATGACCCCACCGAACCCGCCCGCTCTGGCCTTGTTCGCCGACGAACCAACATCAGTGTTGGCGATCGTCGCGCACCCCGACGACTTGGAGTACGGTGC
>JAUPKO010000823.1 GCA_030837395.1 Actinomycetota bacterium
CCTGCCCCACGACCGCTGTTCGGTTCCTGCTCGCGTCACCTCCGGAGGACTGCTCCCGATGACCACCCCGCCCCGCCAGACCACCGCCCCCACGTCGCCACCTGCCACCAACGACCCCGACACCGACCCCGTCACGGGCGACGTCGCCGGCGAGGCCGGCCCGTCGGGCGACGGCCCGGACACACCCGGGCCGCCGCCGGGCAGTGGCGGGCGGGGCGGTGGCGGGCCGCGGGGACCGCGGGTGCAGATCGGCACCGGCCCGGCCACCATCCGCACCCTGACCGCCGAGCTGGACGCCCGCCTGGTCCCGGACACCTACGTCACCGACGGCGCCCCGGTCGTGATCGAGGCCGTCTCGGGGGCGGCCGGCCCGGTCGCCGGCGACGCCGACGCACCCCTGCCCCTGTCCATCAGCCCGATCCGGCCACCGCTGCTGGCGTCCCTGCTGGCCGAGCACGCCTACGTCGTGCGGGTCGAGCTGGACAAGGACGGCGAGCCCTACGACGTCGAGGCCAGCCCCTCCCAGGTCGTCCTGGCCGCAGTGCTGGCCCGCCGGTCCTGGCCCGGCCTGCCACCCCTGCGCGGGATGATCGGCGCCCCCGTCCTGCGCCCGGACGGGACCCTGCTGCAGACCCCCGGCTACGACCCGGCCACCGGCCTCTACCTGGCATCCACCGTCAACCTGCCGCCCGTCCCCGAACGACCCACGGCGGGGCAGGTGAGCGCGGCACGGGAGTTCCTGCTGCACCGGTTTCTGGCCGACTTCCCCTGGCGCACACCCGCCGACCGCGCCAACTACGTCGCGTTGATGGCCACGCCCATCCTGCGGCCGTTCACCTACTGCCTGTCCCCGTTCGCCGTCGTGGACGCGACCATGCCCGCCTCCGGGAAGACAATCCTGACCGCCTGCCTGGGGATGCTGTGCGGACAGCGGGTCCTGACCTGGACCGACAACGACGACGAACTCCGGAAAGCGATCACGACGGTGCTGGCCGACCCGGCCGGCGTCATCGTCTTCGACATCCTCCCCGAAGGCTCCGTCATCGACTCCGCCGTCCTCGCGCGGCTGGTCAGGGAGCGGACCTGGTCCGACCGCCGCCTCGGGTCCAACGCGGCCGCGTCCTACCCGAACGACCGGCTCTGGCTGGCCACCGGCAACAACCTGCGCACCGGCGCCGACATGGCCTCCCGCACCGTCTGGGTGCGCTTGGACCCGGACATGCCCCACCCCGAGGCCCGGACCGGGTTCTCCATCCCCAACCTCGACACCTGGATCCTCGACCCCGCCAACCAGGCTCGGGTGCTGTGGTACCTGCTCGTGCTGGTCCTGGACTGGACCGCCGCCGGCGCCCGCCCCTCCCCGCACGTCCCGGCGATGCGGCAGTTCTCCCGCTGGGCCGCCCACCTCGGCGGGTTCCTCGAGCACCACGGCATCGGCCACTTCCTCGCCAACGCCGCCGACGCCGCCGACCTGGACGACGACGCCGCCGAATGGCGCGCGTTCCTGCTGCGCTGGCACCACCTGCACGCCGCCCGCCAGCTCACCGCGCATGAGCTGCGCCGCACCGCCGAACCCGACTCCTACGGCAGCGACCCCTGGGACGGCCTGTTCCCCACCACCGGCTCCGGCCACCTGCCCACCGTCAAGTCCCTCGGCCGCCGCCTCACCGGCCAGATCGGCCGCTGGCGCGGCGACGTCGTTCTACGCAGCGTAACCGACCCGCACAACCACGGCCGCGCCTACTGGGTCGAACGCCAGAGCGCCGAGACCGGTTCGTCTCGAACCCCCGAAAGAAACCTCGCAAACCCGCAAACCGCAGTCGAGGGGGTCTGACCTGCATGAACACACCTATTGGATCTTGCGGTTTGGGTTCGACCCCTAGGACCTCAAACCCGCAAACCGCAAGATCGACTGCGGTTTGCGGGTTTGGCACCTTGATCACGAAATCCAAACCGCTGGACGTTCCTACAGGTCACGGACCGGTTCTGCGGTTTGCGGGTTTGAAACGCCACCCACGGCCCCCACACGTACGACGCGAAACCGCACCCCGCCCACCCCCGCGCCACCGGCATCCCAGGCAACCGTGAACATCACCCAGCGTCACCCCCACTGGTACAGCCGCACTGCCCAACCATGACGGTCCCGACGCTCCACCGCCAAGCAGCGCGCCGGGACCGCGCGCCCCGTCCAGCCGAGACCGAAGGAGCACCACCAGTGTCCGCAGCAGCGGCCAACCGCAACAGCCCCAACATCCGGGTCGTCCAGGAAGACGACACCGGTGGTGCGAACGTGGCGCCGGCGCCATTCACCGTTCAAGAAGTGCTCGCGCTGCCGGTCACGGTCGACCTGATGACCACAGCGCGCGCGCTCGGGATCAGCAAGACCGTTGCCTACCACCTGGCTCGAACCGGGCAGTACCCCGTGCCGCTGTACCGGGTCGGTGCCCGGTACCGCTGCCTGAGGTCGACCTTGCTGGTCCACCTGGGAATCGCCGACAACACCGTCGCCATCGAACCGAGCCCACTGCCCCGTGAGGCCAGCGCGCTGCGGTGAGCACGTGCTTGTCCGTCCGTGCCCCGTCACCAGCCGTCCCTGATCGGGAGGAACTCAATGCCCCGCCGCCGGCCCGTCGTCATCCCTCCCAACGTGTGGCAGGAGTGCCGCAAGCCTCACCGCGGTAGTCCGCCTCGCTGCCAGGGCGCCTATGAGGAGAACCCCTGCGGCCATCCCTGGATGGTCAGGGTCAGCGTCGGCAGCGGGGCGGACGGCAAGCAGAAGCGCCGAGCCAGCTCCGTTCCCACGTTGGACGAGGCAGCCAAGCTCGCTGCCGACATCGCCGCGTCGACGCCGACCGCCAACGGCTACGACCCCGACATCACGGTGGGAGCCTGGCTGGACGCCTGGCTGCTGCTGAAGGAGCGGCAGGCGGACGCGCTGTCGCCGTCCACGTTGCCGGGATACCGGACCAACATCGCCATCTGGAAACAGGACCGGATCGCTCGGGTGAAGGTCCGCAAGGTCACCTT
>JAUPKO010000824.1 GCA_030837395.1 Actinomycetota bacterium
CTGACGATCTCCCTCAGTGCTTGGCCTCCAGGGCTGCGGCTCGCGCGAGCGCCCTCCGGCTGAAGTCGTTGAGGCCCGCCGTGTCCGCCGCGACAAGAACCTCCCGCCAAGTGACGTTGGCGCGAGGGTCCTTGGCCGCCTTGGAGGGAGCAAGGGTGATACATACGGGCTCGGCAGCGAATTGCATGGGAAGGACGATCGGCAGGAGCCGCGCGATCACTAGTTGGGTACGTGGTTGGTCATAGCCGGAGGTCACGCTTCCTCCGAACCCAGACTCCACCTTGGCTTCGACGATGACAGATCGTCCGTTGCTGACGAGGAGCAGGTCCGGCTTGGCGTTGAAGGCCCACTTGATGGACTGCAGATCCTTCTCTCTCAATTCAGGGACCTGCGACATAGCACCGTTCGGCCAACGACCAGGCGAATGGAGCTTGGGCACCGCCCCTCCACTCAAGAAGAGGGCAGCGTGCTTGCGGGTGAACTCCTCGAGGTCGCTCGGGGAGCCGGTATAGCCGGCCACGTGAGTGAGGATTCCGTGGAGGACGAACAGCCGCCGATCATGCACCTTCGGCGTGTACGGGATAAACGGGCCGAGCCCGGCCCAGGCATCACGAAGGGCAGCGACCTCCGAGTAGACCTCGAGGTCAATGGCCTCCAAGGGGACTCCCGCCCTCTCCGCGAGACGATCAAGCGCACCCTGTGCGGCCGGTGATTCTGAAAGAAGGACGTGCATGAGTACAGAGCAGAAGAATCGCTCTTCTCGTGTCACGTCGACGAACGACGGATTCGCAGCGTTGGTTGCCATGGTCACTTGTCTCCCTGAGTGATCGGTGCGATGGATGAAACGGCCGTGCGGAATGCATGGTTAGGGAAGGCCTCGGGCAAGCACGCCAGCACGCCGGCCCAGGCGGTAGTTCGCTCGACAGAGCAACGCCGGATCGCGTACAAGGCCGCGACGGTCGGTGTACGGCTCTGTGCCGCGACGCAGTGCACGAGGACGGTCTTCCCCTCTGCTCGGTAAGCGGCTATCGCATCGGCCGCGTCCGCAAGTACGAAGTGCAGGTTGGCATTCGCGTCCGGTGAATCGGTGTCGACCAACCACACGTCAAGGACGTCGGTCGGGGCCAAGTCGGGGAACTGGTTGGCACCGATTCGGCACAGCGACACGATCGCGTCGATGTGGTCGGGTGGGTTCTCGGCGGTGGTGATGTCGCCAAGCCAGACGCCGGGGTCGTGGGGGTGCTGGGCGAGGCGCCCTCGGGCGTCGGAGCCGGTGTAGTCGACACGCTCGCCGAGCGGCCAGCCGGTGTCGTCGCAGCCGCCTCGGGCCAGGGCTAGTCCACGGCGGGCGAGGTCGCTGCCGGTCAGGCCTGGCCAGCCGTGGACTATGCGCCGCCATTCGGCGGGGACGGCGGAAGCTCCCCAGCGTGCGCCGACGAGCGCGCCGGCGATGGCACCGACAGTGTCCGAGTCCCACTCCAGGCGCGCGGCACCCTCGAGAACCCGCCGTAGGTGCTGAGCGGGGTAGCGATCCGCGGCCGGGTCGTCGTCCGGAACACCGGTGCGGGTGATCAGGGACCACGCGGCCTGCAGCGCCTGCACCACCCAGCCGTTCTTGGGGAACGCCGTGGGCGCCTGGGCCTCGGCTTCGGCGATCCGCATCACCCAGAGGTCGCGGCGCTCGGTCGGCAGCAGGTCCAGCCCGCCGGTGAGGTTGAACTGGCCGTTGGTGATCGCGAACTGGATCGCCGCACACCACAGAACGCACGCGTCGCCCGCCTCGGGGTCGTGATGAGTCAGGGCACTGATGGCGCGGGCCGCCTGCGCGGTTGCGTCGCGGTCACCGAGGAAGGCGAGGGCGACGGGGGCGGTGCGCATGAGGGAGCCGTTGCCCCCGGACCGACCGTTGTGCTGATGGAAGACGGTCGCGGCGTGGGTCAGGTCGGCTGCGGTTGTGGCCCCGCTGCCGAGAACTCCCCGGGTCTGGCTGCCGACGTCCTTCGCCGACGTGGACCAAGCCACCCAGGCGGCGGCAATGTCGTCGAGGTGGCCCAGGAGGGTGTCGCCGTCGGCGAGGGCCTTCTCGGCGGCGTCGAGGATGGCAATGGACATCTGCGTGTCGTCGGTCCACTCCCCCGGTTCCCACCCGAACCCTCCGCCGCCGGTCATCGCCATGGGGAAACTGGCCGGTAAGGGCGCGGCCTGGAACTCCGTGGGCGCGCCTAGAGCGTCACCGGACGCCTGCGCGAGCAGGACGCCGGCGGCGCGGTCGGACTGCGCGGACGTGAGGGGTCGTCGCATTGTCATGGTTCAGGCCTCTCCCCAGAGCCGGTGCTCAGTATTCACGGCGAGGGCGTGCAGCAGGTTGCCTTCAGGAGAAGTGATCCCGCGGACGCTGATAGGGCCGCGCGGGCCGATGATCTGGATGCCGGCGCCGGCGGACTGCTCGGGGTGCAGCGGCAGGCCACCACAGTGGACGGCGAAGTCTCGCGCCGCTTGCGCCCGGCAGGGTGCATTGAACGACGAGTGTGCATCGAGCAATGCCGCGTCGACCAGCGATGTCCAGAAGTCTGCGAGAACGTCTGGGCTGGGGAGGATCTCCAGCCAGGCCGGCCGTCCGCTGAGGGCGCCGATGACGCCGACCTGGCCAGGCAGCGGCTCGGCTGGGATCTGTGAATGGCGGGCACGACCGACTGGGCGACCAGCGCTGTCCCGGCCACTGGCGACCTTGTCGAGCTGTTCGCTCAGCGACATGGTGCGGGTGGGGCCGAGTGTGGGCTCGTAGCGGGAGACTTGCCGCCACACCTCGTTCTGCCGGTGGCCGTCCTCTCGGCGCAGGCCGACACGGACGCAGCCGGGGGCCATGCGGGCGCGGCGCATGTGGTGGGTTCCGCCGGACCAGCGGCCCTGCTCCACACAGGTGACCCCGGCGATCTGAGAGTCGTGCGCGCCGAGCAGCAGGTCGGCGTTAAGAACCCGGTTCTGCCAGCCGCCCTCCAGCAGCTCTCCTTCGAGCATGAGGGCGGGTCGGTCGCTGGTGTTGGTCAGGACAAGTTCGCCGACGGTGGGGCTTCCGGTGCGCTCGGCGACATCTACGTAGGCGGCGTTCACCACGATCAGGTCGTGGACGGGCATCTCCGCCCACACAGGGAACAGCGTTAGTCCATCGGCTCGCCAGCCGACACCGACATGCAGTCGGGGCAATGTCTTGGTCGTCATCACGACCACCTCCTTTATAGCGCAGTTTCGCTCTATTTAGAAAATAGCGCAGGGGTGCGACAATGTGCACATGTCGAAGAAGCCGTCCGGCAAGGCGCTCGAGGAATACCCCCGCCCCTCCGTGGCGGTGGACACGGCGGTCCTGACGGTGCCGGAGGGCCGTAAGCCCCGGCTCTCCGTGCTGCTGGTTCGCCGCGAAGGCACCCACAGGCCCGGGCAGTGGCTTCTCCCGGGCACGTTCATCCACCCCGGCGAAACGCTGTCAGGCGCGGTGCTGCGCTCCCTGCGCGAAAAGGCTCACGTGCGGGGGCTGCGCCCTCGTCAGCTGCACGTGTTCGACGACCCACGCCGGGATGACCGTGGCTGGGTCCTGTCCGTCGCCCACGTCGACGTCGTGCCACCCGTTCGGCTCACCAAAGCGCTCGAGGCAGGCTGCGTGCTTGCCTCCGTCGACGACGTGACCGGGTTGGCGTTCGACCACGACGCGATCGTGCGCATGGCGACCGACGACCTGCGTTCCGGTTACCGCGAGCACCCCGATCCGGACCGGCTCCTGCCGGAGTCGTTCACCCTGCTACAGCTGCAGCGGCTACATGAAGCCGTGTCGGGTGACGATCTCGTGAAGGACACCTTTCGGCGCAACATGCAGCCCCATCTGGTCGAGACCGGCGAACTCGCCGAGGGCACGGTCGGCAAGCCGGCCCGACTGTGGCGACACCCATGACTCCCTAACCCCTAGGGCGTTCCGGGGGGTCGAGTCTGCCCATCAACCATCAGCCTCATGAGCAGTTCCTTCGGCACGTCCGCCACGTCAGACCAGTCCCAGCCATCGGCGACGGCCATGCGCACGAGCTCACCGCGTTTGATCTTCTTCAACTTCTTACGCGTCCACCGCTCGAACTCCGAATCATCGACGTCGCCGTAGACCTCGTCCAAGTCAGGTTCGTGGCCGCTTAGCGCCCGCGTGGTCCACATCGCGAAGACGTCACGGAAGACATTGCCTTGGCACTCATGGTCGCGATCGGGGAAGGCACAGCCCTCCTGGTAGCCGGCGGCAACCTCGGCAAGCGAGACGTTGCAGCACTCTGCCAGCAGGCCCCACAACAACTCCGTGACCGTCCAGTCCGCGATCACATCGGCATCCGCCCCAGCGCCGATGCAGTAGCGAACGAGGAAGTCCGGGGTGAGGTCGGCGAAGTCCAGTGCCTTCGCGCCATAGTTGAAGCGCAGGGCACGCTGGATGCTGTCGACGAGCGCCCAGTGCGGATCGCTCGCCGCCATCTGAACCAGCGAGGCGGACGCCGGGGCCTTCTGAAGAACCACCATCCAACCCTGTCCGTCCGGGAACACCCCATGGAAGCCGCCGACGTGGAATGGCAGGTGACTGCACATGAAGTCGCTCTCCACGACAGGGTCCTGGTCCGGCGGGAGGACGACCAACTGGGCGAGGGTGACATCGTCGCCAGCGTCGGGATCGTGTGTCGAGTTCGTCCAGATGCCCGTCATTCGCGACAAGGCAGGGAAATCGAACGAGTTGAAGAGGAGAGGCATCAGTAGTCAACCCCCGGCTCGTAGTGCAACCCACCATCAGCAAGCAGGGCAGCTTCCTGGCTCGCCGAAACAAGGGCGGCTCGGGAGGTTTCGAAGTTCAAACCGTCGAAGTCCCGCACCTCCGCCTCCAGGTCCTCAACGAGGCTCCAGTTCAGGCAGACACGACTGTCCGTGCTCGACTCAACGGTGATCACCAGCCCGGCCAGGTCGTCCTGCAGCGCCGGAACCGACAGCTCGGGGTGTTCCTCGGCCGCCGCCGAGATCAGGAACTCGGACAGGCGGGCCGGCAGGTCGCCGTTGACGAGTCGCGCGAGGACATGGCGACGTGTCTCTGGGCTGAGGAATCCGATATCCACGGCCATCGCGGGGGCCTCTGCTCCTGCCCGCACGCCCGGAACTAGGCAGGTGCGCAAATAGACGGCGGCTCCGCCGAATCCGGCTAATCGGAACCGTGCTTCCTGGTACTCACTCCAGGCTGTCGGCGCTGCTCTCATCGCGCCACCCCCTCTTTCGACGTACTCATCGTGTCACTGGGGTCTGACACTCAAAGGTCCCAAACTGCAGGGCGCGTAGTTTGCAACGCCTTGGTGGGCCAGTGGATCCTCGACCGCAATGTTGGGTGTGTGAGCAGGGTGCTCGCTGAAGAGAGCGGAAGTGTTCCTCCTCTTAACCCTCCTGCCAGTTCCTCAGTCCGTCACGCAGGGCGGCAGTCGCGGTCACGTCATCCTCGTTATAGGCCAGCACCCGTGAGCGCGCCTGTTCCGCTTCATCTCCATCGCCCTCACGCGCCGTCTGTAGCCACAGTTGTGACTGCAGGCCTCCGGGGTCTTCATCCCGCCACTCGAATCCCATTGCCGGCGCGGTCTTCTTGATGCTCAGTCCATGCGCACCGATGAAATGCTGCCGCATGATCGCCAGGAGATCGACGAAGTGAGAGAGGGCATCAGCGCACTCATCCTCACCGATGAGGCGGATGAGGTTCGATGTTTCGGGCGTGCTGTAGTGGAACACCAACAGCGATTGCTTCTTCTTCGCCGCGCGCTTGAACTCCCCCTGCAGCCAGTCGAAGAACTCGCGGGCTAGGCGCACTTCGCCTTCCTCATCGAGGACTTCCCAGGACACGAAGGGAACATACGCGGCCGTGCCATCGTCCTGCCCCCGCCTAATGCGTGCTCCCCACAGGTAGACCACACCTGCAGCATCCCACTCGATATCGACGTCAATCTCAATGTCTGCGACCGGGACCTCCAGAGGTCCGGCTGTGGTCCGACGCAGCTCCTCTCCGGCTTCGATCATTCCGGCTCGGATCACCGCCTGTTCAAGGCGAGCGAGCGCCTTACGACCCTGGTGGGCAACGTCGGGAAGATACGTGGCGGTCCAGGCACCGTCAGTTACGTCGACTGAGGCGAGCTCCGCGGTAGTCGTGATACCCAGCCGTTCCAGCGCCAGCCACTCCCGAACATCGAGCCGGCCCGTCTGGATAGCCAGACTGGCCGAGTCTTCTCCGAGTACCTCCCCGCAGTAGGCCTCCCAGGGGCAGCTCTCGCATTCGGCTTGCCCGATGGGGATGACGAGTGGTGCAGGGTCGGCCTCTGTCCCGGTCTGCTGTCTCGCCACCTTGGCGACGCTGACGCGGAAGTCGTGCTCGTGGTCGTACCTCTCAAGCGCAGACCGCTTCCTGGTCCCTTGGGTGCGGGAGAACGTGGTGAACAGTGGCTCGGTCAGGTCGTGCCACACCAGGACGAGGCCGGACGCGTCCAGATCGACCAGCGCGTCGGTACCGATGATGCAGCCAACCCGGCCGTCCCCGTCAGGGCCGAAGCCGGAGCTGTCGAGCATGCGGGAGTAGTGGCCCAGTTGGATGAAGTCGCCGAAGCATCCCGCGACCTCCTCGACGTAGCCGACAGCCTGCTTCACGTCTGCCGGGTGGCGTGGCGTCGAGTAGCGAAGGCTCTTGGACGCGACCGGCTTCACGATCCTGTGTCCCTTGATGTCCCCGGGGGAATACGCAGGGCGCTCTCCGGGTCGGGACGTTCTAACGAGGAGATCGGGCTTGCCGGTTCGTCCGCCATTGACGTCATCCGGGAGCTGACCTCCGAGGATCACCTCGATGGCATTGGACATCGCCTCGACGGTGCCGGCAATGCGTCCCTTCTTGGACTCGGCGTCGCCCAGGTCCACGACGCGCTTCCGGAGAATCGCCTTCAGGCGTGCGACCACCTCCTCTTCAAAAGCGATGCCACCGTCGAAGAGCGCCTGCAGTTCGGGACTCGGCTCCCAGGGCTCCGCCGGAATCGTCGGATCCCAGTCATTGTGCGTTCGCCTTGCGCACTGCTTAGCGGCGTACCCGCCCAGGAGGACGGGGCCCCGTCTCTCGGCCATCTCTCCTCCAACCGGCCCGCCGCTCTTCATGCCTCACCCCGTACGCGCAGAAGGCGTCGCTCAGGCTATCCAGGCTGCTCGAGCGGCGTTAGCGATCCGCGGGATGTTCTCCGAAGCAACACGGACGGGGCGGCTCTCCAGCCACCCGACCAAGTCCTCACCATGAACAACCACCCAGTCGCCCTCGACGAGTCTCTGCGGAAATTCGGCCCAGATGACCAGCACAGGCGTGACCCAGGCCCGAATGTGCGTCGCCGCGAACATGCGTTCACTGGTCTGCGCCGCCAGGCCGCGCACGTTCGCGACTGGCAGGGGGTACCCGAGTCGTTCGTCATCCATTCGCTCAACACGAATGTCATCCGCCCGGACGATCACCCGCCCACCGACTCTCTTCGAGTCCAGTACGAAGACGCCACCTGGACCGATGACGAGGTGGTCGACGTTGCCTCGACCGGTGTCCACATCATGGATGACTGACCACCGAGTCGAATCCAGCTTGGCAAGTTGGCGGCCAGTCGCCTCTTCGCCCAAGGCCCCCACCTCCCAGTTCTCGATCCAGCCTGGTGGGCTCCACCGCATGAGCAGGAAGAAGGTCAGGGCCACGCCGCCGAAGAACCCGAGCATCCAGGATGCTTCGGGCCAGACTCGAGAGGCGAGATAGGCGGCCACGACCACCAGCCCGCAGATAGCGCCGAGGGTGAAGAAAAAGCCGCGATGCCGCCGATGCCACGACTTGGTCAGATCCTTGTGCTTCGCCCTCGCGGACCCGCCAGCCTGACTCCCCTTTGGCACCTTCCAACCTTGCCCGACCGTTCGAAGTGACTGCGGTCCGACACGCAGCTTCCCAAGAGGGCGGCGCCGGGACCCTTCCCGAGTTGAGGCATACCAGCGGCCCGCAACCGGCCAAGGTTGCCACTTCGCTTCCCATCTCCGGGCAGAGAATTGCCTTGTGGATAACGCGTCATTTCTGCCCTATCTTCTGCCCTATCTTGGTGAGTCTGGGTGGTTCTCAGTGGGTCTGGGTGCGCGAAAACCGTTGAATACCAACGATTTCGGGATGTGGCTTCTTAGAGGGGGAGGGTCTGAAAATCGGAAGGTCGGCGGTTCGACCCCGCCCCTGGCCACCAAACATGTTGCACCGCAATGACTTTGGCTCCCTCGAAGAATGATTCGAACCGTCGAACACGCCTTTGTCTGGGGGACCTGGGTCGGAAGGTCCTCGGCAAGTCCGGCCTTGCGGCAATCCGCATTCATGTTGCGGTACGGGAGCTTCCGCCAAGGCGAAGGCGTGACTCCGTCTGCCGCGGAGAGCTTCTGCCCTATTCACTGCCCTTTCGCTAAGGCGGCACCTGCGGTACGGCCCTTCGTACCGGGACCTGGAGGAGGTCCTCGCAAGCGCGGGATCCACGTCGTTGACGTCACCTGTTCGCTGGGTCCAACGGTTCACCCCCGAACGGATCGACGCGGCACGCCCGAGCCGGCACCAGGTCAGGTACCGGTGGTTCGTCGATGACGAC
>JAUPKO010000825.1 GCA_030837395.1 Actinomycetota bacterium
AGCGAACTGATGGGCGCGATCATGCGGTTTGTGCGGGTCATGTCGTACGTCCTCGTGCCGCTGGGCACGTTGCTCTTCATCAGTCAGTTGCGGGCCAGCCCCAACTGGCAGGAGGCGCTCAGCGGAACCGTCGCCGGAGTCGTGACGATGGTGCCCGAAGGGCTGGTCCTGTTGACCAGTGTCGCGATGGCGGTGGCGGTGGTCCGACTTGGCAAGAAGCGGGCACTGGTGCAGGAGATGCCCGCGGTTGAGGGCCTCGCCAGGGTCGATGTCATCTGCGTAGACAAGACGGGCACTTTGACCGAGCCGGGCATGGCCGTGCAGTCGGTGCACAAGCTTGACGAAGCTGCGCCGGTCGAGGCCGCCCTCGGAGCACTCGGAGCTTCGGAGCAGAACCCCAATCCGACGCTGGCCGCTGTCGCGACGGCCTATCCGGATCCAGGCTGGCGGATGACATCGTCGGTACCGTTCTCCAGTGCCCGAAAGTGGTCCGGCGGAACGTTCGCCGACCACGGCAGTTGGGTGATGGGCGCACCCGAGATGCTCGTCGCGGACGACGATCCCAGCCGGGAGACTGCGAATGACCTAGCCGCCGACGGGGCCCGGGTGCTGTTGCTCGGCCGGGTCACCGGGGCGGAACCTGACGCCGACCGAGGGCCTGGGGACGTGACTCCGGTGGCGCTGGTCGCGATCAACCAGCAGCTCAGGGCAGATGCCGCCGAGACAGTCGCCTATTTCCTGGATCAGGGAGTCACCGTCAAAGTCATCAGTGGCGACAACCCGGTGACCGTCGGCGCCATTGCCGAGCAGGCAGGCATCCCGCTTGCGGCGGACCCGTTCGACGCGCGTCATCTGCCGGAGGACACCGACGACCTCGCTGCCGTGCTCGAGTCGCATGGTGTGTTCGGGCGCGTGACGCCCACCCAGAAGCGGGCGATGGTGGGCGCCCTACAGTCCCGAGGCCATACCGTGGCCATGACCGGCGACGGGGTCAACGACGTGCTCGCCCTGAAGGATGCCGACCTCGGAATCGCGATGGGCTCGGGCGCGGCCGCGACTCGTGCGGTGGCCCAGATCGTCCTGCTCGACAACCAGTTCTCGGTAATGCCGTCGGTGGTGGCAGAGGGGCGCCGAGTGCTTGGCAACATTGAACGGGTCAGCTCGCTGTTCCTGACCAAGAGCTTCTACTCCGCCGTGCTGTCTCTGCTGGTCGTCTTCTTCACCCTGACCAACATCTTCGAGGTGGAGTTCGTCTTCCTGCCGCGGCATTTGACCGTCATCACCTGGTTGACCATCGGCACCCCTGCATTCTTCCTTGCCCTGATGCCCAACAAGCAGAGGTTCCGACCGGGCTTCTTCCGACGAGTGCTGGTATTCGCCGTGCCGAGCGGCATCATC
This sequence comes from Actinomycetota bacterium, assembly GCA_030837395.1. Taxonomy (GTDB): domain Bacteria; phylum Actinomycetota; class Actinomycetes; order S36-B12; family UBA10799; genus JACJWR01. The sequence goes on from JAUPKO010000825.1 coordinate 1,399, forward strand.
GCAGGGACGCTGTCTTTCGTCTCCTATGTCGTCACCCTGTGGCAGGGGAATCCGGTGGCGACGGCTCGGGTGAGTGCGGCGATAACGCTGTTCATCATCGGCTGGACCGTTCTCGCGCTGATCGCCCGCCCGCTGACCGGGCTGCGGTTGGGGATCGTGGCCGTGATGGGTCTGGGGTTCCTGTTCGTGTTGCTGACCCCGGGCATCAACGGCTACTTCGCGCTGCAGATCGGCAGGGACGCCAAGACCTCGATTGCGGTGGCGCTGGGTCTGCTTGGCGCCGGCCTGTTGGTGCTGATTGGACGGACAATCGAGGTGCGGTTGTCGCCCAGTCTGGCCGAACCCGGTGCGCCATTCGCCGCACTGCCCGCCCGTGCCAACCGGTCTGCGCACGACGCTTAGGCTGTGTTCGTGACTGCACACAGCTCCAACCCAGTTGTGCGCTCGGCGCCGGCCAAGGTTGCGCTGTCGACTGTGTCGGTCTACCCGGAGGGGTCGGCGGCCGCGTTCGAGATCGCTGGCCGGCTGGGTTACGACGGGGTCGAGGTCATGGTGATGACCGACCCGACCAGCCAGGACCCGGAGGCGCTTCGGCGGCTGTCTGACCACTACGGCGTACCGATTCTCGCGGTGCACGCGCCGTGTCTGCTGGTGACCCAGCGAGTGTGGGGCACAGATCCTTGGCAGAAACTGGTCCGCGCCAAAGAGGCCGCCGAGCGGTTGGGGTCGGAGACAGTCGTCGTCCACCCGCCGTTCCGGTGGCAGCGCGACTACGCGAAGGACTTCGTCCGGGGACTGGCGCGGATGGGCGACGAGACAGACGTGAAGTTCGCAGTCGAGAACATGTATCCGTGGCGGGCGAGGTCTCGGGAAATAGCGGCCTATGCGCCCGGCTGGGATATCCGCGACGAGGACTATCCGCACACCACGCTGGACCTGTCCCACACGTCGGTGAGCGGCTCGGATGCGCTCGCGATGGCGGCGGATCTGGGCGACTCGCTGGTGCATATCCACTTGGCGGACGGGCTGGGCAGCTCACGCGACGAACACCTGATCCCCGGTCGCGGAACGCAGCCCTGTGGCGAACTGCTGGAGGGGTTGGCGCGGCGGAACTACCCGGGCACGGTGGTGGTCGAGGTGACCACGAGGAAGGCCGCCAACCGGGCCGAGCGGGAGGCGGACCTGGCGGAGGCGCTGGCGTTCGCGCGGCTGCACCTAGTGGTGTCCGACGACGTGCCGGACGCCGGG
>JAUPKO010000826.1 GCA_030837395.1 Actinomycetota bacterium
CCGTCGTGTGTCCGGCCGGGTCGCCCCGGCCGGACACACGACGCTGAGGGTGAGGAACTGTCATGGCAGCACGGAAGACCCGGGCGACGTCCCGGAAGACGACAGGCAAGACCCGCTCGGGTGGTGGTGGGCCGGTGCGCCGGTTCAGGCGACGCAAGCGGGCCGCACAAGGATTCTGGCGGGCCCTGGTGGGCCTGTTCACGGCGGTGCGGGACGCGCGCCGGGAGATGAGCCGCGACGAGCCCACGCGGACGGCGGCCCGAAAGCGCACCCGCACGGTGTCCCGCACCCGGGCCCCCCGCGCGGGGGCCGGCGGCCGGGCCGCGTGGGAGCCGGCCCCTTCACAGATGATCGATCCGACCTGGGCCGGCACCGAATGGCCCCCGCCCGCGGGCACGCAGACCGACGAGGACACCGACCGCTTCGGACAGCCCCTCGACCCCGAGGACGACAACGACCCCGAGGAAGTCAACGACCCCGACGATCCCGGGGCCGTCGACGAGGACCCCTCCGGGGCAGCGGCAGGTGCGGTGTGACCCGCCCGCGCCGTGACCGGCACCGATGGCAGGACATCGGGGAAGACGACCACTTCGCCGGGGATGCCTACGTCGCCCGGTGGCTCGACGAGTCCGACGGCACCGGCCCGGACGGCGGACGCCCCAGCAAACAACTGTGGCCGCGACGACGCGACGTCCTCTCGCGTGGCATCGACACGCCGCTGTGGTGGCGGATCTGGAGGTGGTGGAGGTGACGACAACGGCGCCCTCGTCGAAGGAGGTGACGTCACAGCGCCGGGTGCGTGCGGGAGTCCGCGCGGTGCTCACGCTGGGCATCGTGGCGAGCCTCGCGGCGAACGTCGCGCACGCCGAAGCGACGTGGACCGGGCGACTGATCGCCGGATGGTCTCCCCTCGCTCTGGCGCTGACGGTGGAACTGGGCTCCCGGGTACCGCTGACGCGCTCCGTCCGGGCCGTGATCCGATGGCTCGCCACGGCCGTGATCGCGGGAATCGCCGCCTGGGTGTCGTACTGGCACATGGTCTCGGTCGCCCTGCGGCACGGGGAAGGCCCGACCTCCGCGCACCTGATCCCGTTGTCGGTCGATGGGCTCGTGGTGGTCGCGTCGGTCTGCCTCGTCGAGATCAGCGATCGTCTCCGGACAACCGCCGACCTGGCGTCCGCCAGGAACGAGCACGCGCCGGACGCGATCCCGTCGCCCTCGTCGCCGGGCTCGTCGTCCGCCACGTCGAGACCCTCGTCGTCCGGCACGTCCCCGGACTCGTCGCAGGGCTCGTCGACCTCCGAACCGGGGACGGCGCGTGCTTCGTCGTCGTCCTCGTCGCGGCGCTCGTCGTCCCGCTCGCCGAGCCGGGTACGCCCGGCGGACGACGAGACGCTGCGGGCCCTCGTCGCCAGGGCCCGAGCCGAGCGACCCCGAGCCGGGGAACCGACCGTCCGGCGACTGCTGGTCGCCGAAGGACTGTCCGCCTCGTCGGCCCGCATACGGACAGCTCTCGCCGCCGCACGGGCGCAACGAGACGACGACGAGGAGACACCGGACCGGGCCGCGTGATCCACAACATCCGGCCCCAGTAACCCTCCCGGTGGCGCGGGCACGCCCTGGAAAGCACCCCGCGCCACCGGTCCGACCCCTTCATGGAAGAGGCAACCACAGCATGACGCAGCAATCGCTTGCCCCCCTCAACGAAGACCCCCATTCCCGACCGCATCCGGTGGACGCCCCGGCCGGGTTGGGCGCCGGAGACGTCGAGAACCCCCACCGATCCGGGCACCCGGACACCGACCGTGAGGTGATCACGGGTGAGCTCGTCGACCCGCCCGCCGGTCGGCCGTCGACGACGCAGAAGTACCGGGCCGCGCGGGAAGCGGAGCTGCGGCCGGTGGTGCCGGAGTGGCTGGCGACCCCGGCAGCGATCGGGCAGACGGCCCGATGGGCACTCCGCTACTACGGGCACAAGCTGGCCTATCGGGTGGTGCGCCTGGTGGTGGACGTGCCCCGGTTCACCTGGTGGGCTCTGGTCGGTGCGGTCACCACGGTGCGCCGCACGGCCCGGTGGGCCTGGGACCTGGACGGGCACCCGCTGATCGGTGAGGTGACCGCGCGGGATGACCGGGCGTACGTGCGGATGGCGTATGATCGGTCCCGGCGCCAGAAGTGGCGGTTCACCCTGCTCGGGATCGGGATCCTCCTCGGCCTGATCACGGTGGCGGTCCTGCGGGCCAAGGGACCCGCCTGGAGCGTGCCTGCCCTGACCGGCGTGGTGCTGGTGGCGCTGGCCCGCACCGGCAAGCCCGCCGACGTCCCGGTGCTGTCGGGCGTGAGCGTGTCCAAGCGGGTCGCTCCCCGGTTGACGTCGCAGGCCATCGTGACCGCGTTGGGTGGGCTCGGGATCGCCGCCCTGTCGCAGGCGGTCAAGACCCGGCCGACGTCGGACCTGTTCCCGGCACCGATCGTGCGGGTGAAGACCGGATGGCTGTCGGAGATCGACCTCCCCCACGGGGTCACGGCCGCCGAGGTCGCCAAGCAGCGCGCCAAACTCGCCTCGGGGCTGCGCCGTCCGCTCGGGGCGGTCTGGCCCGAGGGCGACCGGTCGGCGTCCGCTCACGAGGGCCGGGTCAAGCTCTACGTTCTCGACGCGCCCCTGTCGGAGTTGCCGCAATCGGCGTGGCCGCTGGCGCGTACGGGGAAGGCCGACATCTTCACGGCGCTGCCGTACGGGTTCGACACCAAGGGCGACCTGGTGCGGGTCCTGTTGATGTATTCGAACCTGCTGGTGGGAGCGATCCCGAGGCAGGGCAAGACATTCTCCGTGCGCGTCCTGGTGCTCGGTGCGGCGCTCGACCCCACGGTGGAGCTGCACGCCCACGAACTCAAGGGCACCGGCGACTTGGACTGTGTGGAAGCCATCGCGCACCGGTACACCTCCGGCCCGGCCCGGGAGGAGGATCTCGCGTCGGTGATGGCCTCCATCCGGGAGGTTCACTCCTACCTCGAACCCCGGGCGGTCACGATCGCCCGGCTCGGCCCGGACCGCTGCCCGGAGAAGAAGGTCACCCGCCAGCTCGCCAACGACCCCGGGCTCGGGCTGCACCCGGTCCTGCTGGTCATCGACGAGGTTCAGGAACTGTTCGAATCCGAGCACGCGGCCGAAGCCGAGCAACTCCTGAAGGCCATCATCAAGCGTGGCCCGGCGTTGGGGATCGTGCTGATCCTGTCGACGCAGAAACCGGACGCCAAGTCGTTGCCCACCGCGATCGCCTCGAACATCGGTCAGCGGCTGTGCCTGCGGGTGGGCGACCAGACCGCGAACGACATGGTGCTCGGCACGAGCGCGTACCGGATGGGCATGAACGCCACCCTGTTCACCGACGACGACAAGGGCGTGGGCCTGCTGCGGGACGGCGGCCCCTCGGCCCGGACCGTGCGGTCCTGCTACCTCGACGGACCCGCCTCCGCCCGCATCGGACGCCGCGCCCTGGCGCTGCGCACGGCCGCCGGACGCCTGTCCGGGGACGCCGCCGGGCAGCACCTCGAATCGGACGCCGACCGGCTGACGATCGTGGCCGACGCTGTCACGGTCTGGCCGCGTCTGCCCCACGCGGACGACTCCGCGTGGCTGCACGAGATCGAGACCGAACTCGCCGAGGAGCTGCCCGACCGGTACGGCAACCTCGACGCCCCCTGGCTCGGGGACCGCCTGAGGGCCCTGGGCATCCCCACCGCCGACCAGCGCAAGAGGCGCGTGGACGGCAAGCAGATCAACCGCGCCGGAGTCACCCTCAGTGACCTCCGGAAGGCCCTCGAAGGACCTACCAGGTAGGCGCAGACCGCCCTACCGGTAGGGGCACCCCTCCCACCCCGCCCCACCGCCGTTCCCCAAGCCCACCCGGCCCTTGGGGAACGGCGGTAGGCGGTAGGCCCACCCGCCCCGAATCCCCTGGAACAGGGAGACGACGCGTCCGCTCGCCCCTGCCTGCCAGCAACTCTCCGTACCCGATGCCCGGTTCTCTTCGGACCCTGCGAATGGAGCTTCCTTGCCTCACCACGCCCCGCCCGTCAACCCTTCCCCCGTCTCTGCGAACGCTGCCCTCGTCAACGCCGCCCTCGGGTACGCCGCCCGTGGGTGGCACGTCTTCCCCCTGCGGCCGGGGGACAAGCGGCCCGCCTTCCCGGACCACTCCGAGGACCACTGCACCGGCCGTGACCCCCGATGCCGCCGGGCCGGACGGCACATCACCTGGGAGCAGCGGGCCACCACCGACCCCGCGCGCATCCGTGCCGCGTGGACCCGCACGCCGTACGGGATCGGGATCGCCACCGGACCCTCCGGGCTGATCGTGATCGACCTGGACGTGCCCAAGCCGGATGCCGATCCGCTCCCGCCGGAGTGGGCCCGGCCCGGGATCGTGGACGGAACCGACACCTGGTGCCTGCTCGCCGAACGCTCCGGACACCCCGTGCCGCTGGACACCTACACCGCCTCGACGCCCCGAGGAGGCTTGCACCTGTACTTCACCGCCCCTGGCGGCGTCCCGGTGCGCACCACGGCGAGCACCCTCGCTCCACTGGTCGACACCCGCGCCCACGGCGGTTACGTCGCCGCGCCCCCGTCCGTCCTGCGACCGGCCCGGGATCACCCCGGGGGCGCCTACCGGCTGGACGACGACACCCCACCGGCGCCGCTTCCCGCGTGGCTCGCCGAACGCCTCACACCACGCCAGCGACCGGCCACCGGGCCCGTCACGGTGACCCTGACCACCGGTTCCCAGCTCGCGGACACGCGCCGGACGGCCTACCTGACGGCCGCCGTCCGCCGCCAGCTCGACGTCGTCACGACCGCCACGGAAGGCACCCGCAACCGCGCCCTCTACATCTCGGCGACAGCGTTGGGCCAACTCGTCGCCGGAGGATGCCTCGACAGCGACGACGCCAGAGGGTGGCTCACCGACGCCGCAACGACGGCCGGACTCACCGCAGGCGAGATCACGCGCACGATCACCTCCGGGATGCGAGCCGGAGCGAAGCGCCCCCGATCCCTCGACGTCCCCTGCACCACTGACGGTCAAGGCCGGGTGGCCGCGTGACCGAACACTCGGCCGACCCCGCAGACATCGCAGAACGGGACATGCCGGGGGAGCGGCGCCGCCTGGTCGCCGTCGACCCCGGCAAGCCCGCCCCGGTGCGGGTCCCGGCGCTGTGGGACGCGCAAGCCCTCCTGGCCACCGACTTCCCCGCACCCAAGTGGGCTGTGCCCGGGATCATCTGCGAGGGACTGTCCCTGCTCGCCGGGCCGCCCAAGGTCGGC